>CAMIVJ010000456.1 GCA_946401765.1 uncultured bacterium
GCCCGTCCAAGAAGGACTGGCGCGGCGGCCGCGGCATCCTCGAGAACATCATCCCGTCCTCGACCGGCGCCGCCAAGGCCGTCGGCAAGGTCCTCCCCGACCTCAACGGCAAGCTCACCGGCATCTCCATGCGCGTTCCCACGAGCGACGTCTCGATCGTCGACCTCACGGCCGAGCTCGAGAAGCCCGCCACGATCGAAGAGATCAAGGCCGCCGTCAAGGAGGCTTCCGAGGGCTCCCTCAAGGGCATTCTCGGCTACACCGAGGACGCGGTGGTCTCCACCGACTTCCGCGGCGACGCCCGCACGTCGATCTTCGACGCCGACAAGTCCATGTGCCTCGATCCCACCTTCGTGAAGCTTCTCTCGTGGTATGACAACGAGTGGGGCTATTCCAACAAGGTGCTTGAGATGGCTCGCGTCATCGCCAAGTAAGGAGTTCGGCCATACGGCTGAAATCGAGGGGCACGGCGGCAACGCCGTGCCCTTTGCTTCAGGTAGAGGAAGAGGGAGAGGAAGACATGAAATACGACTTTGACGAGCCTGTGCGCCGCAGGGGAACGAACTGCGTGAAGTGGGATGTGTGCGCCGAAGGCGTGCTGCCGCTCTGGGTGGCCGACATGGACTTCCGCGCCGCGCCGGCCATTGTGGAGGCGTTGCGCCGCCGCGCCGAGGAAGGCGTGTACGGCTACGCCCTGCCGCCTGCCGCCTGGCACGAGAGCCTTGCAAAGTGGCTTGCCGCGCGTCATGGCTGGAACATCCTCCCAGAGTGGGCCGTTGACTCGACTGGCGTGCTGCCGGCGCTTGGCGCGGTGCTGCGCGCGTGCTGCGAGCCGGGCGACAAGGTGGTGCTGCAGGCGCCAGCCTACAACGGCTTTTTCCCCGTGATTGCGAGCCAAGGGTGCGAGATCAGCTGGAGTCCGCTTCGCCGTGTGCCTGCGCGCAGCGGAATGAAGGGCGACTTCACGTACGAGATGGACTTCGAGGATCTTGAGCGAAAGGTCGCCGATCCGCGCGCGAAGGTGTTTCTCATTTCGAATCCGCACAATCCTGCCGGGCGTGCGTGGACGGCCGAGGAGCTGCGCAAGGCGGGCGAGATTTGCCGCCGTAACGGGGTGCTGGTGGCGAGCGACGAGATACATGCGGATCTGCAGATGCCGGGATCGAAGCATGTGCCGTTTGCACTTGCAGGGGATTGGAAGCCGGGAGAGTTTGTGACGTTCTGGTCCGCCACGAAGGCATTCAACCTCGCCGGGCTGCATGCGGCCGTGGCGCTGTGTCCCGACCATGGACTTCGCGAGAGGGTGCGCGCTGCGCAGGAGGTCGGTGGTTCGGGTCATCTCAATGCGTTCGGATTTGTGGCCTCCGCCACCGCGTGGGATTGCTGTGCGGACTGGCTTGACGAGCTGCGTGCGTACCTCTTTGGCAACTACGAGGCGATGATTGCCTTCCTGCACGAGCGCATGCCCGCCGTGAAATGCACTACGCTCGAGGCCACCTATCTTGCATGGCTTGACGTTTCCGCGTTTGGCCTTCCTTCTGGCGAACTTGCCCGCAGGCTTGAAGATGAGGCGCGCGTGAAATTTTCGCCTGGCTCTATCTATGCCGAGCCGAAGGGCGGCGCATTCATGCGCGTCAATCTCGCCTCTCCGCGCGCGATGCTCATGGAAGCTCTCGAACGAGTTGCCTCCTGGTTGCCGTAATCTCAAGGGGGCGTACTTCTGGGCGTACGGGCTTCTGGCATACGGGATGGTGGGCTATAGTGGATTCGAACCACTGACCTCTTCCATGTCAAGGAAGCGCTCTAACCAACTGAGCTAATAGCCCGAAAAGTGGGTAATAGTATATCAAACCCGAGGCAGATGGTCAACTGCCAATTTATGCGAATTGCGAAATTGAAAACTCTATAGCCGCTGTGTGATGTTTTTGATATAATAATCCGCATGGAAAACAATAGATTCAGCAAATCGTTTCTAGTTGGGCCGGTGTTGTTCGTGCTGTGTATCGCGGCGCTGCTCGTGACATGGTGCGTGATGGAGCCTGTTGCGCTGCGCAACGCCTTCGACAGGGGAGGATACTCGCCCTTTGAGCTGGCGACGCTGCCTTTCTTCGCGGCGATCATTCCGCTCGTGTGGTGGAAATGTCCGTTCACCGGCTCCGCCCGTCGCCGAGCGATCCTCTGCACAGCCGTCTCGATCGTCGCGTTCATGGCGCTGGTGAAAGAGCTGGATCTGCACCTCATGCTCATGCACAGGCTTTTCCCGGAGGTGGTCAAACCTAATGGCATGGTGTACGGACTTGTCAAGCCTAACGGTTCGGCGCTCACGGGCACTCCGTTCAAGATGCGGTTCCTCACGAACGGCGGCGCGCCGATTGCGGCCAAGGCCCTGGTGCTGGTGTATTTCGGATCGTTCTTCGGACTCTTTGCGGCGCTTCTCGCGTATTTCGCGATTCCGCTCTTCAAGGGATTCTTCTCGCTGCATCCCGTCGCATGGACGATGTGCTGCTTCGGGTCGAGCGGCGTGATGGTGCAGATCATGGACCGTCTGCCCGCATGGTACCGCCATGCGAAGGGACTGCCCAAGGAGAAGGTGATAGACTCCTGCTCCGCGCTTTGCACATGCCTTGAGGAGGGCGGCGAGATGATGATCGCAATATTCGCCCTCATCGCAATCGTGCAGGCCCACAGATACTACAATGCCTCCCGCGCACAGATGTGACGCGAGAGGCATGCTGGGTTAGTGCCTAGTGCCTAGTGTTACTTGAGAAGCGCGGCCACGGCGGCGCCGATCATCGGGGCGTCGTCGGGGCAGACGGTGAGCGCGAAGGAGATGTTGCGCG
>CAMIVJ010000457.1 GCA_946401765.1 uncultured bacterium
GGTTTCTGGTTTCTGGTTTCGGGTTTCGGGTTTCGAGTTTCGAAGTTTCTGGTTTCGGGTTGAGGGTTGAGGCTGGGAGGTGCTTCGCGATCAACAGCCAAGATCCTTTGTCTTCTGTCCTTTGTCCTCTGTCCTAAACTTCGAACTCTGAACTTCGAACTCTGAACTTCGAACTCTAAACTACCCTTGAACGACGAGAACAAGAGAGCCAATGGATTTGCCGAGCTTGGGACGCTCAAGCGGCACAGTCACTTCGCGCGTCTCGCCCGCACCGGGCAGATCCGAGTAGTCGAGCACTCCCTGCGCGATGATACGCGGCGCTTCCTTCTCCGCCACCATCGTTGCAAGAGCGTCCACAGGCGCCGCTGCGATGTCGCCATACGAGACAAGCGCGGCGTCGATCATGTCGGCCCCTTCCTTCAGCGCGGCCTTCGCAGTAAGCTGCATTAGCCGCCTAAGCTTCTGCAGCGTCACAGGTTCGGCAAGCGAGACGACGAACGCGGTGTGCCCGTCGATGTCATCGCGGAAGAGTATGCGCTTGGCCCACGGTTCTTCCGTGAAGTCCGCCTTGCCCTTCTTCATCACAATCTGGCGCGAAGCAGATTTCCGGGCCGCGCCGGCCTTAGGCCAGATCAGTTCGACCGTGAGCAGATTGCGCGAGATTGGCAGACGTCGCTCGGGAAGAGACGTGATCGAAAGGGACTTTAGTGTGATTTCTACAGTGGTCTTCATTGTCGTGAGTTCCTGGGTTTCGAGTTTCTGGTTTCGAGGTTTCGGGGTTCGGGGTTTCGAGGTCAATTGTAATATTTTGGACAGAGGACAGAAGACAAAGGACAGAGGATTGGGCTGGATGATGCGCGGCGTTCAGCAGCCACCATCCTTTGTCTTATGTCTTTTGTCCTCACATTGACCTCTCATCCACTTCTTCACTTCTCATCAACTCGTCAGGAAAGCGGGCATCATGAAAATCCACACGTCGGCGATCGGATGCTTCCTCTTACAGTCCTACCACATGAATCAGCTTCCCGGCGAAGTCAACATCCCGGCTATAGATCCTATCTGCCCACGGCTTATCGGAATCTGCATCGAATATCGGCATCCATCCCTCCGCGAGACCAAGATGGTCGAGATACGCCGCCAGTTGTCCGTACGACTTCTCGCCGGCGAAGTTCTTTTTCGTCTTGACTTCGATTGCGTACTTGTGTCCGCGAAACTCCACGCAGAGGTCAAGGCGCCCGCTGCCGAGCGCCATTTCGCGCGTAATGCGTCCCTCGCCGTTCGTGACACGCTGAAGGAACGCCATCAGCACGAGGTGCGGAGTAGCCTCGTTGTAGTCGTGAACATGCCTATCCGCACCGCTGTTCTCACGCCAGAACGACTGGAACGCCGCCATCAACCCCACCATGTCAAGGCCGTCCGGTGTGGCCCACGGCGTTTCAAGGACGGACTTCGCCATGTCATCCTGCACATCGCGCGTGAGGTAACGCCCGATTATCTCGGCGTACATCCTGTTCGCCGGAACCAATTCCCTTGATTCATTCTCCTTGAGCAGACCAAGGTCAGTCACGAACCGCCAATCCTCGCTGTCGCGGGACAATGTCCTTTCACCGCCGAATATGACTGGTTCCACCAAACGCCGCACCCTTGGTTCGCGCAAGCGCTCCATAAGGTTGTCAACATGCGTGTCGCGGCGGCGGATAATCGTTTCCTTCGCTATTTCGACATCGTCCGCAGTGATCAAATCACCATAGCGGAAGTCGTGTATCTCCTCCACGCACTCACGGACGATGGCGTTCACAAGCCAAGGCTGACCATCCGTCCAGTCCATCACCGTCTTGACAACATCCGGCGCAAACCGCTGTCCAGTTTCCTCCGTGTGCTGCGCGTATAGGGCACCGACCTCCTCCTCCGTGAAGTTGCGCAACCGCAGATCCTTGGTGATGATGTTGAATGGGCTGATCTGCCCGAGCGATTCACCATCGGGACGTATCTGTGCCTTGTAGTCGCGTACGTCGAGCATCCCGACAAGTGCAATGGACGTGGGGAAAGGAACGACGTCACGGTTCACGAACCCATCCCGCAGCTGTCGCAGGAAAAGAATCAGGACATTGCCAGAGAGGCAGTCGACCTCGTCGAAGAACACGACTACAGGCTTTCCGGCAAGACGGCAAAGGAGACGAAGTACCGCCCTTACCGCCAAGGCTGGGTCTGTCACACTGGATGACGCGTCTTCATCTGACAACTTCGCACAAGTACCACCGCACACATCAGTAACATAGTTTTCAAGAATCAAATCGGCAATCGTCCTACTAGCCACTCCCGGATCAGTCGCATTCTGCAACGTCTCGAGCGTGCAGTACAACGCGACCTTCTCGCCCTTAGCGTTTATCTCGCGGACAAGTGCCTTCAAGGCCGTCGTCTTCCCAGTCTGGCGCGGCGCATGCATAACGAAGTACTGCTTCCGATCGACAAGCCGCCACACACCCGGCAAACGGTCAAGCGCCGGGAGCATGTAATGTTCGCCCGGTATGCACGGTCCCGCGATGTTGAAGTATCTTTCAGTTGCCATCTTTATGCACCTTGCCATCATCCATTCGTCAACCTGCCACGGAATCCTCGCCCAGCCTAAGCATCTTTTTGACATCGTAATCCATCATGCATCTCTATTTGGAACTGTCACTTCAGCGAAGTGCTCCCTCGTCTTCCCATGGCGCGATATCGGCCAACAGAGGATGTTTTTGGTCTTTGGGCGAGAGTATGAGCGGCACTCCAATATCTGGCCACTTGATTCCCAGCGCAGGGTCGTCGAATCGCATTCCACGGTCGGATGCGGGGC
>CAMIVJ010000458.1 GCA_946401765.1 uncultured bacterium
AGAACTGGGCCGCGATGGAGAAGTACATGGCGCGCTGCGCCGAGACGCGCTATGAGCATAAGGCGATTCAGGGCGAATGCCGCAACTACCAGTGGGCCGACTGGCTCAGCTACGAGGCACTTGAATCGTGCAGCGGCAGATTCCACGGCCAGCATGGTCCGAAGGCCGAGGCTATCCACTACTGGGAGTACCTCGGCGCGTGCTACTGGCTCTGGAACTCCGGCATGATGCGCGAGATGGCCCTTGCCGCAGGCAGCAGCGCCGACGCCGCCAAATATGCCCGCATGCAGGCCGATGCGCGCAAGTACCTGAAGGAGAAGTTCTTCGACGCCGACGGCAAGTTCAAGCTCGGCCTGCTCAACACGATGCAGACGCCCGCGCTCTTCGCGCTCAAGCTCGGTCTCGTTGAGGGCGCGGCGAAGGCGCGCATGGCCGCGGCCCTCAAGAAGAACATCGCCGACCACGGCGACTGCCTGCAGACAGGCTTCCTCGGCACGTCCATCCTGATGGACACTCTCACTGAGAACGGCATGGCCGACGTCGCGTACACGCTTCTTCTGCAGCACAAGAACCCGAGCTGGCTCTACTCCGTCGATCAGGGCGCTACGACGATCTGGGAGCGCTGGAACAGCTATGTCAAGGCCACGGGATTTGGTCCCGTCGGCATGAACAGCTTCAACCACTACGCCTATGGCGCCGTCCTTGCGTGGATATACAAGACCGCAGCCGGCATTGCCGCCGATCCGAACGCGCCCGGCTTCAAGAACATCGTCATGGCCCCGAAGCCCGATCGCCGCCTTGGCTACGTGAAGGCGACGTATAAGACTCCGCACGGCGTGGTGAAGAGCGCCTGGCGTTTCGACGGCGACACGTGGATATGGAACTTCACCGTACCTGCAGACGCCACGGCCACGGTGATTTCTCCCGCTCCTGGCGCTAAGCCCGCCACCTACAAGCCTGGCGACTACGAGATCAAGTGTCGCCTTCCGTAGGAGAGTCCGAAGAAAGGTGATCATGCCATGAAGAACACGACGATTTACAAGGTTTGTCTAGTTGCCGCAGCTGCCGTATTCGCCGTGTTCGGCGGCGTGCGCGGGGATGTGGCGCTGCAGACGCCTGGCGACTTCAGGCCCCTCGCCGAGGCCATGGCCACGAATCCCGCCGCAGTCCTCTCCCCGCAGATTTCGTCGATCGACGCGCGCGCGTTCAAAGTCGCCTGCGGCGAGAGCGGCGAAGCGCGTGTGTTCGCCTTCTCAGAGTCGAGCGGCACCCACGAGCGTGAGCTCGTTCTCAAGCCGGGCGCAGATTTCCCCGCCGGCGCAGCCGAGGTGTGGTATCAGAGTGGACGTTCTCCGGAGAGGCCGTTCACGGAGGACGGACTAATCCGACTCCGATTCGCGCCCGGCGAGACGCTGTTTCTGGTGTGGCCAGGGAAAGAACAGAACAATATCCTTCCGCAGCGTCCCCTTGAGATCGTGGGACGCGAACAGCCCGCGCGCGTCGTGCGGCACAAGACGGTTGAGCAGGACGGCGGCGCGGCGCTTGAGGGCGCGGCGTGGATCTGGCATCCAGACGCAATGAAGCAGAAGGCCGTTGCGACACTGCGCACGACATTCGACATCCCAGAGGGCGCGGCGGTCGATGCGGCCACGCTCACGTTCTCGCTCGACAACGGCGGCGAGGTACGATTGAACGGGCAGGTCGTGGGCAAGCAGGCGACGAACTCGTCTTCGTGGATGAAGCTCTCGAAAAATACTGATTTGCGCGCATTGCTCAAGCCTGGACGCAACGTTCTTGAGGCGACGTGCGATAATTTCATACCTGGCGATGCCGGATTCATC
This sequence comes from uncultured bacterium, assembly GCA_946401765.1. GTDB lineage: Bacteria > Verrucomicrobiota > Kiritimatiellia > RFP12 > UBA1067 > RUG572. The sequence goes on from CAMIVJ010000458.1 coordinate 1,842, forward strand.
GCCTCTCTCGACATGGTCGTGGGCGGGAAGAAGATGCGTGTGTTCACGAACGACAAGTCGTGGGAGGCGTCGCTTGACGGCAAGACGTTCAAGCGCGCGAAGAGCGCGGGAATGTACGGAGCGATGCCGTGGATGCGCTTCAGCGCAGATGGCATTGCCCACCAGAAGCCGCTGAAGGAATCATGCACTACTGAACTTGCGTTCGACTTGGGGATGTCCGTTCCGCCGGGACGACTCTTCTTCTTGGGTGACGGTTTCAGGCGCGAGGTCACGTCTGACTTGAAGCCGGGATTGAACAAGGTGAGCGAGGCGCGCGATGTGAAGAGTCCGCGCTTGATCTGGACGTCACCCGCGCAGGGGGTGTATGATCTGCGGTGTGAATATCTTGCTGAGCCAATGGGCGTGGTGGCGCCGCGCTTCTTCTGGAAGTGGGCGGGGGAGAGGCCTGAAACGTGGAAGGTGAAGGTGTGGGAGTGCAACGGTAGGGCGAGGCGTCCCCGCCGAGCCGACAACGGGCAAGATGCCCGTTGCCCCAGCGTGGTTGCGGAATTCAAGACGAGTGAGCATCTGTACGTGCCGAAAATGGCGCTGAAACCGTTTACGCGCTTCTGCTGGAGCGTGGAGGATTGCGGCGCGCTCGGCGAGCGCGCCCTACCGGGTGGTGGCAGCGCGGCTCGGCGGGGACGCCTCGCCCTACCTGGGGCGGTGGTTGGAACTTTCGTGAGCGGCATTGAGAAATGGGAAAAGCCGTTCTTCAAGCCGCCGTGGAAGCATGACCAGAAGGAATACTGGATTGCGCGGAAGAAAGTGACGCTGAAGAAACCGCAGAGCGTGATCATCGCGCTAGCGTCGCTTGGGTCGCACAGGCTCTACGTGAACGGCAAGCCGGCGAGCGACTGTTTCGGGCCGAACCGGAGCCACGTCGAGGACGGCAACCTCCTTGCCACGACATACGACGTGACGGACCTCGTCAGGGACGGCGAGAACGAGTTCA
>CAMIVJ010000459.1 GCA_946401765.1 uncultured bacterium
ATGCGATTCCTATGTTCCACATATTAATTTCCCAGCCACGAACCCGTCACAGTGTCGTAGACCGGATTGAACTCCCATCCGCCCTCGTATTCGTGAAGCATCATCGGCCACAACCCCTTGCGCGTCTCCTGATTATACCAAACATAATTGCGCTTCGTTATTGTATGCCAATCTCCGTCGCCATTGTTGACAACTTCTTCCTGCGTCGAGTAGAAGTTGACGATGTTAGTGACGTTGCAGAAACGCCCCTTCCACGTCAGGAGCCGTCGCCCGTCGCCTTCAGGGAACCGCTCAAACCAATGCGTCGCGCGCACGCGGTCCGTATAGTTCGTCCACGCCGCCGGCGTCATTTTGTCATGCGACTCCTGCGTAATTCCGCCAATCGGGTCAAATGCCTCCATGGCGACAGCGGCGTTGAGCATGAAAAACTTCTCGTATTCCATTCCGTAATCCTGAATCGCCGCCGATACGAGCATATTGCCGAGCGAGTGCGCAATGAACCACTTCGGCCCCTGCACGGTCTGCATCGCGGTTGACAGGGCCGACGCGGTCTGAAAGGCGTTCTGCACGTTGCCGTAGTAGTTAGGCGTAAGAGTTTCAAAGACCTGCCCCTCGTTTCCACGCCATTGCACGGCAATAAACCCGCGGTCAAGGCCAGACCACCAGAACTTCTTGAACACGTTTTGCGCCCAGAGCTGTGTCTCCTCTCCTTCGTGCATGTTGTAGCCATGGACGAATACGACGTTGCCCGGCTTGTGTTCCTCCGCAGGCCAGTCATCTGTCCATAGGCGCGTCTCCACCCCGTCGCTCCCTCCGGCGGCTGACCTGAGGTTCAGCCACGCTATCATGTTCCCCACGTCTCCCACGTGGAGCGGCAGCGTCGACGTGAACAGCGGCACATCTCCATCCGCCGAATACGCCGTGAACTGGAGGAAGCCGTACCGAGACGCCTCGGGGAACTCCATCAGCATCACGGCCCGTTCCTGGCACGACAGCTCCACGAACGCAGGCGGCAGGTTGGTGCCTTCGCCGAGAGGCGCGACAGGAGCCACGTGGACCGCGTTGCCAGCAAGGTCAAATCCATCTCCGCGCGCAGTCCCCGCCATGCCGCTCCATTCGGAATCCAGCAGCGCGAGCTGCGACTTCTGCAGATTCCAGGAGTACGTCTCGACGCGGTAGTACACCTGCGAGGGGCTCCAGTTCGTGGCGAAGGCGGAGACATCCACCGCCAGCGGAAGAAAATTGACAAGATCGTTTCGTCCATTGACCTCGCCGTCAGACGAATTCTCGAACAACCCTGCGCCAGAGAACGCATCGTCCCCTCGCCACTTGTCGTCGTTGCGCCAGAAGTAAACGCTTCTGCCGTCCATGAAACGCGCAACGTCAGCGTCGTCGAGACGCCCGTTCCTGTCGTAGTCCGCGAGCAGCGGCGGATTGACGGACGTGATGCGCCTTCGCGCCACATCGTGTACGTACTCGTCGCCCTTCGCACAGGCATATTCGAACACAAGGTCGCAGTTCCCGGCCTGCGACGAAGTGACGAAAATATACATGTTGCGCACTCCCCCATATCTGCGCATTATGCTACGCCACCTCCCGATCGGCATGTGCCGCTCTGTTGTCCCGTCACTTGAAAGCAGAAGCTCGGGAGCGCTGGACACCGGACTGCCGAAGCTGTCCCAATCTGCAAGCCACACCTTGAAATTCCCCTCCATGGTCTCCAACGCAACCCGCACCACTCCGTTCGAGAGGAACACGTCAGTGCGCATCACAAAGAGAGGCGCCTCCATGAAGTTCGTGCAGACAGTCATTGGAAAGCCAAGAACCGGAGAAAGCGCTTCGTAGTCGTTAAACGTCGGCCCGATCGATGGATCTGTGTCAATGTCCACCCCAAGCACAGTATAGCGCCCGCTCTTGTAAGGCGCGCCGTTCGTGGCGAAGAGGACCGGCGAGTCCGAGAAGTCGAAACTCGGGCTCTTTCCCTTGACGTCCACGTTGCAGGTGACGTGCGAGATGGAGAAATCGTCGCCCGACGGCCATTTCACGTTGAGGCGTCTCGAGCTCGCAGCCTTCTCGACGTAGTTGGTGTTCTGATGTTCGGGACATGGGCAGCACGGTTCCCTGTCTCCACCCGGTACGTCAAGATGCACGATGTCGCGGTTCTCCTTGTGGAGGTAGAGCACATTCCCCATGTGGACCAGCGAGCCGAATACCATGTTCGTGTATGCCTCCGCCGCCTCGGTCTCGTCAATCGTCAGCTCCGACACACGACCCTGATTGCATGTGCAGTTGATGTCACGGCATACGCACCACCCGTCATTGCAGCATGCACATCCCCCTTCGCCGCAAGCGCATCCCATTGCGGATGAATAGACCGAGTCGTCGAAATCTGGTGTTTCGCCTTCGTCGAATCCGTCCTCCGATCCTGCGGCTGCAAGCTCTTCGCCGTGCGTCATCGGCGGGCAGAACCGCAGAGTCTGCTCAAACGTCGTGCAGCCGCGCAGCCACATCGGATGCGCCACCGTGTACACAATGGATCTATTCTCGTTCTTCGGAATGCGCGCTCTCACTTCGGCGGAGACCGGCGGGTTGTTGGTGATTGTAACGCCCTGCGCAGAGCTCTCCCACGTGGCGGTCAGTCCGGAAAACTCCTCGCCATAAACAAGCCTGACCGTTCTTCGGCAGTCCGAAAGATCGTGTATGCACGGCACCGTCGCCTCGGTGTGCGGGAAAGCAATCCAGCCAAGCGTCAGAGGGAACGACGGCAGCTCGCCGATCAGGAAGTCGTCAGAGTCGAGCGCAACGTCTAGCCCTTCCGGTCTTCTGAACCATA
>CAMIVJ010000460.1 GCA_946401765.1 uncultured bacterium
TCGCCATCTCGCAGGGCTTCGCCGGCACGCGATCCAACAACTACTGGACCGTGCAAGGCCTCTATCCAAACGGAACGAAGAATCCGTCGCTGCGCCCGCTCCTCAACATCACCAACCTCGTCAACTACGTGACAATCACCCACTTCACGGCGGACGGCGACTCGCCCGTCTCCGAATGGAGCAACTTCTCCAACAACCTCAACATGCTCTACGACGAAACCGGCGCAAACGGAGGCTTCATGTGGCTGCACCACGACTCGGAACACTCCATGGGCGCGTACGGAAACGGCATTGCCGACTCCACATACGGCTACCCGGCAAACATCTTCGACTGGGGCACCTCGCGCGACAGTTCCGCTTTCAACAGGGCCGAAAACATGAACCCGCTCGGCATCCACGACAAGCTCACCGCGCATCCAGCATATCTCCGCTACTTCGCTGACTCCATCCAGCGCATCTTCTTCGACAACGGCCCGCTCACGGTGGCCAACGCCAAGGCGCGCGTTCAGGCGCGCATGGACGAAATCGACAGCGCCGTGGTTGGCGAGGCCGCGCGCTGGGGTAGAGGCGCCACGCGCACGGACTGGCTCAACGCATGCGCGGACGTGATGACGTACATCGAACGCCGCCATCCGATTCTCATCAACCAATACCGCGCAAAGGGATGGTTCCCTTCCATCGACGCACCCGCCCCCTCAATCGAGAACAAGAGCTCGGCCCCTCTCGGCTCCGAACTCGCCCTCTCCGCAGGATGCACATTCTACTACACGACAGACGGATCGGACCCGATGGACTCCACCGGGCAGCCATCGTCCTCGGCGGTGCGCGTGGCCGCAGAAGACGCGCCCGAAGCGCCTGCGCCGCGCACCATCTTCCCCGTGAAGTCCACCTGGGCGTACTACGACTGGGGCAGGCTACCGCCGGCCGACGCCTCGGGCAACGCATGGAACACGCTGGCGTTCGCGCAGTCGGGCGACTGGGCCTCGGGTCCCGGCATACTCGGCGTCTACGGCAACAACGGCACGACTGTGGGCACCGCCACGCACCGCTACATCAACCACGGAACAAGCGGCACGCAGGTGACAACCACGTACTTCCGGCGCACCTTCACCCTTTCCGAAGGCGAGGCAATCGCGTCGAGCATGACCATCAACATGCTCTTCGACGACGGATTCGTCCTCTATGTCAACGGCACTGAAGTATACCGCGAATACATGAACTCCGGCATAGTCACTTACGACACATGGTCTTCTGGCACTGTGGGCACGAGCGGCTCGGTGACTCAGAACAGCTACGCCACACGCACGATCACGATTCCCCATGGACTTCTCAAGACAGGAACGAACGTGATCGCGGCGGAAGTGCACCAGTGCCACGGCACCTCCTCCGACATGTACTGGGACTGCTCGCTCGCCACCACGGCGGCATCGTACGACCCCGCCAGCGTTATCGCCGCCTCCACCTCATTCGCTCTCAATCCTGCAAACGCCATGGTCAAGGCACGCGCATGGAACGGCAGAGAATGGAGCGCGCTCGCAGATCTCTCGTACACGATCACCGCACCCGTGCAGGACCTCTCCGGACTCAAGATCTCAGAGATCATGCACGCCCCCGACAAGGCGCAGAACATCGCACCCTACGCCGAAGACGACTTTTCATGGATTGAGCTGATCAACACCGGCACCACCTCGCTCAACCTCTTCGAATGTTCGCTTGTCGGCCAGAAGTTCACCTGCCTCTTCGGAGACTTCGTAATCGCTGCAGGAGAACGCATCATCGTGGCGCGCAGCTCCGCAGCGTTCGCCCTAGCGCATCCTACGACCACGTGCCGCGTCGTAGAATGGGCGGAGGGCGGCGAGATTAAGCGCAAAGGCGACACGATCGTGCTGGCCGCGCCAGACGGCACGCCGCTCTCAACCGTCACCTTCAGCAACGAATGGTTCGGCGGTGCAACGTACAACACGGGCCGTTCGCTCGTGGTGCGCGACGTTGCACTCGAGCAGACGAGCGAGGAGTTCAGCACCGAGGCGCGCTGGAAAGCTGGAAACACAACGGGCGGCACGCCCGGACTCCCCGAACGCCCAATGTTCCTATCCATCCAGAAGGGAGACAACAAGTTCACGTTCGAGGCAACAGATCTCGACGGCCAGAGCTGGGAGCTCTACTTCGCCACGAGCCTTGACGGGGAGTGGACACTCTGCCCCCCCACGCGCTACACAGTGCAGAACGGAATAATCATCGTCACACCGACAAGCCGCGGCACAACTAGGCCTCTTTACAACGCGCCCGCCGCATTCTTCACCATCAGAACAAGCCAACCATAGCATTCCATTCAGTTCCCCTCATTCCCGTTCCCACTTACTATTACCTATTCACTATTACCTATAACCTATTCACTAAAAAAGTCGCGCCCCGCAAATGCGGAGCGCGCCTTTCATGATCTGGCAAGCTATGAGCTTACTTGATCTCGACTTCGGCACCGGCCTTCTTGAGCTGCTCGGCGATCTTCTCGGCTTCTTCCTTGGTGGCGCCTTCCTTGACGGTCTTGGGAGCGCCCTCGACCATGTCCTTGGCGTCCTTGAGGCCAAGACCCGTGATCGCGCGGACTTCCTTGATGACCGCGATCTTCTGGGCGCCGGCGGACTCGAGCACCACGTCGAACTCCGTCTTCTCCTCGGCGGGAGCGGCGGCGGCGGCAGGACCGGCCACGGCGACGGCGGCAGCGGCGGAAACGCCCCACGCCTCTTCGAGCGCCTTCACGAGTTCGTTGATTTCGAGAACCGTCTTGCCCGACAGTTCCTTGATGA
>CAMIVJ010000461.1 GCA_946401765.1 uncultured bacterium
TAGATGGACTTCCTTGACGGCGAAATCCTCAGCCTGCACCTTTCGGGAAGAGCAATGCCTTCGATCGCGCCGTCGTCGAACGTCGTGTCGTCGCGCACCGTGAGCAGCAGATAGTCGCCTTCGACCAGTGAGCCGTCCGCCGGCAGCGCCACGGCCAGCCCTCCCGCGACGAAGTCCGCCGTGTCAACGCTCAAAGCCGTGCCGGCCTCCACCGTCGTCATGCCCGTGTACGTGTTCCCTGCGGCCAGCGTGACAATTCCGCCACCCTTGAACGTCACGCCGCCGCCCGTCGATTCCGGATCCTCGAGAAGCGGCTCGCCGATCGTGATGGCGTGTCTGTTCGCGTCGAAGGTCGCGCCTCCCGCGCCGACATAGACGAAAAGCTTGTCATGCGCGGATATGAAGGATGCGCTGTCCTCAAACGCCTTGATCGTTCCGTTGTCGATCGTCAGCGTTCCCGTGCCGCTTCCTTCGCCATGCTTAATGAGCGGAACGGTTACGAGACCGCCGTCCGTGATGCTGACCCTGCCGTCGGCGCCATATCCGCTCACCATGCAAAAGCCAAGCGCACCCGCCGAGACGCCAAGGTACATCTCGCCACCCTCGACGCTGAGCGTGCCGTCGGCATTGCTAGCCACGCGTACACAGGTGGAAAGGCCGCCGTATTTGGACGAGCTGGTGTATCTGCCGCCGCTCTCTATCGTCATCGTGCCGTCGCTTTGGTCGCCGATCGACAGGTCGTTCGCGGTGGTCTTGACCTCGCCGCCCACGACCACGAGATGGCCGGTTCCGCCGCCTCCAACGGCGAGCCAGCTCGATGCCGTGAACGTGCCGCCCTTGTGGATGAATCTTCCCGTTGCGCCGGCACCTCTGCCAATATAGGTGGTGCTTGCCACAGTCCAGTCGCCGGCGAGATTGACGATCTCGGCTTCGGAGTTCGCGCCGGCGGCAACATAGAGACACGAGGAGCTCTGGATCGTTACGTTGCCAGTCTCATTGGTCAACGCGAACTTAGAGTTGTCACCGGTGGCGGCATAGAAGTGGTATTTGCTAGTCAACGTCCAGTTGCCTTTCTTCACGATGGAGGCGGTTTTGCCTGTGGCGCCGCCCTTGAAGCAGAGGAACTTCAATGGTCCCATGAACACGAACTCTCCTGACTCCGGCGTCAGGTCGCCCGCAATCTGCTCGTCTCTCTCGCTGTTGATATAAGTCTTGGCATCGACATTGAGGTAGAGCAATCCAGAACCGATCGCACCGTCCCAGTTCGCGACGTCCCAGATGTCGTACGGTTCGGCTTCGCTTCCGCCGGAACCGCCAATCCAGTTTGCGTTCGCATGGGCGGACATCGGCGCTACGGATATAGCCGCGGCAAATACGCCAAGGCACACGGCGGAGGCAGATCCTGTCGCCGAAAAACCAGTCAACCGAAACTTGAAGACATTCATCTCGACTTGTCCTTTCGTTTGTGTCTGCCCAGGTTCTTGCCAGATTCAAGGCAAACCTCTCACGCAGTTTACATGTTATGATTATAACACGCCCCGCCCCGCTAAATCAAGCGCATTTCTGCACTTTCCCACACCACCCAACCACCACACCACCCAACTATTATTCGTACCTCAGGCAGTCGATTGGGTTGAGGCGGCTGGCGCGCCAGGCAGGATAGAAGCCGAAGAACATTCCGACGAACGCCGAGAAGAGGAAAGCGACCATCGTGGAGCCTGTCTCAACGAGAATCGGCCAGCCGAGCATCTCGCCGAGCGTGCTTGCGCCCACCAAACCAAGCGCCACGCCGATTCCGCCGCCCACGGTTGAAAGCAGCACCGACTCAAGAATGAACTGTGCGAGGATGTTTGCCGGCGTTGCGCCTATCGCCATGCGAAGGCCGATCTCGCGTATGCGCTCCGTGACGGAGACGAGCATGATGTTCATGATGCCGATTCCGCCCACGAGAAGCGAAATCGCCGCCACGGCCGCGAGAAGCACGGTCATGGTGTTCGAGACGCCGCTCATCGTAGAGGTGATCTCGGCCATGTCGATGATGCGGAAGTCATCGTCGGAATCGTCGCTGAGACGGTGGCGCTGGCGGAGGAGCGCGCCTATCTCGCGCTTTGCCTCCTCGATCTGGTCCATCGAGTAGAGCGAGAGCTTCAGCTGACGCACGTTGTCGGGGAACTTTGAGGCCTGCAGCACGCGGCGCACCGTGGTGTATGGGGCCAGCACGGCGTCGTCCTGGTCCTGCCCCATGCCGCCCACGCCCTTGGCCTCCAGAAGGCCCTTCACCTTGAATGGCATGTTACCGATTCGTATGTTGCGGCCAACGGGATCCTCGTTCGGGAAGATGTTCGCCGCAACGGTCTTGCCAAGCACGCACACGCGGGCGCACTGGCGCTCTTCCTGGTCTGTGAAGAAGTCGCCTGACTCCACGCGCCAGTTTCGGATCGTGAGGAACTCGGTGGAGCAGCCGTAGATTGTGGTGTTCCAGTTCTTGTCCTGGAACACGATCTGCATCTGCGTGCGCACTTCGGGACTTTCGGCCTTCACGATGTGGGCGAGCTCGCGGCGGATGGCTATTCCGTCGGATGCGGTGAGGCTCTGCCCCTCGCCGGCTCCGCCATGCACGCCTGCCGCGGCGTGGCGCTGCTCGCTGAAGATCATCACCACGTTGTCGCCCATCTTCGCGATTTGTGCCACCATGTTCTGGCTCGCGCCCTTGCCGATTGCGAGCACCACGATCACGGCCGCGATGCCGAAGATGATGCCGAGCATCGTGAGGGCGCTGCGCGTCTTGTTGCGCCAGATCGCGCGCA
>CAMIVJ010000462.1 GCA_946401765.1 uncultured bacterium
CGCGACGGCATGGGGCGTCTTGTTTGTGCAGCACCAAGTCAAAGCAAATGAAACCAATGAAACAGGCATCGACAATGATATTTGCAGCCGCGCTCGCGGCCGCGTCGGCGTCCGGCGTGGCGGCGTTTGGCGCGGAGACCGCGTTTGCCCCAGCGGACGAAATGGAGGCCGACTGGCTTGAACAGGGAGGAGGCGCCGTGCCCACGGGCATGACGCACGGCGCATGGCGCGCGAAGATGCTCAAGCGCCGCGCCGCGCGTCTCGCGTCCGTCGCGAAGTTCGCGAAGAGGTGGGTGTACTGCCGCCACTGGGTGATGGGCGGCTCGCACTACGCCTACACCGAGGCCGTTTCGGACGCGCATGCCGAGCGCACGTTCCTAAAGATCGGCTCGTCCCTCTGCATGGCCGAATACACTCCGTCGGGACTCTGGAAGGAGACCGTGCTGCTCGAGACGAAGGAAGGCTGCTTCCGCGACGTGGACGTCTCCCCCGACGGCAGGCGCATCCTCTACTCCTTCAAGGCAAGCGACCGCGGCGACGACTTCCACCTCTACGAGATGAACCTCGCCACGCGCAAGGTGCGCCAGCTCACCGACGGCAAGGGCGTGGCCGACTACGAGGGATGCTATCTGCCCGACGGGCGCATCCTCTTCAACTCGACGCGCTGCATGCAGATCGTGGACTGCTGGTGGACCGAGGTGAGCAACCTCTACCGCTGCGAGGCCGACGGCTCGAACATCACCCGCATCACCTACGACCAGGTGCACGACAACTATCCCTCCCTCACCTGGGACGGGCGCATCCTCTACACTCGCTGGGAGTACAACGACCGTTCGCAGATGTATCCGCAGCCGCTCTTCTCCATGAACGTCGACGGCACGAACCAGCGCGCCTACTACGGCGGCAACTCGTGGTTCCCCACCACGCTCATCCACGCGCGCGCCGTGCCGGGGAGCCCGCTCTTCTTCGGTATCTGCACGGGCCACCATTCCCTCCAGCCGGGCGAGCTCATGCGCTTCGACCCGCGCGAGGGGCGCGAGGAGGCCCAGGGCGCATGGCAGCTCGAGCCGCTCCGCCGCGCCAAGGCGCGCAAGGTCGATGCCGACGGCCAGCAGGGCCGCGTGGCCGCCTATCCGTATCCGGTGGACGAAAAGAACGTGGTGCTTTCGTTCCTTCCGCAGGGGTGGACGCGCAATCCGAATGGACATCCGAACTACCGCGACCACCGGGCGCCGTTCGCGCTGTACTGGACCGACGTGAACGGCGCGCGCGAGCTTCTTGTGGCGCAGAAGGGGAAGACGCCATGCGGGCGCCCCGTGCCTGTGCGCGCGCGCCGTCTGCCGTCGCGTCCCTCCGTGATGCCGAACGAGAAGCTCACGACCGGCGTGGTGGCGATACGCGACGTGTATGTGGGCGACGCGATGAAGGGCGTGCCGCGCGGAACGGTGAAGTCGCTGCGCGTCGTCTCCATCGACTACCGCGCGGCGGGCATCGGCCACAACGGCAACGGCGGACCCGGCGGCGGCGGGCTCTCCTGCTCGCCGCCCGCGCTTGGAAACGGCACGTGGGGCGTGAAACGCGTCCTGGGCGAAGTGCCGGTGGCGAAGGACGGCTCGGTGGCGTTCGAGGTGCCGGCGCGCACGCCGCTCTACTTCATGCTGCTCGACGAGAAGGGCAGGATGGTGCAGTCCATGCGCAGCTGGACGACGCTCCAGCCCGGAGAAACCGCGAGCTGCGTGGGCTGCCACGAGCCGCTCAACCTTGCGCCAAGCTTCAAGAACGGCAGCGTGGAGACGGGCCGCTCTCTCGCCTCGCTGAAGAAGCCGCCGCGCGGCTTCAGCTTCACGAAGGACGTCCAGCCGATCCTCGACAGGCGCTGCGTCGCCTGCCACAATCCGCAGAAGAACGCAGACATACCCGACCTCACCGACGCGACGGTGCTTGACCCGCGCTCCAAGCGCAAATGGTCGAAGGCGTACGTCTCGCTCACGCGCGCCTCGCTCCACGGCAACGGCGCCGACAGTGCTTGGACGGCCAATCCCGATTCGCATAAAGGCTACATAAACTGGATACACTCCGCCTCGGTGCCCACGCCTATTCCTCCGCTCGTGAACGGTTCGCGTGTGAGCCGGCTCTTCACCGAGAAGCTCGACAAGGGCCACGCCAAGGGCATCACCGACGACGAGAAGCGCACCATCGCCTGCTGGGTCGACCTCGGCATTCCGTTCTGCGGTGACTATTTCGAGGCCAATGCCTGGAACGATAAGGAGCTTGAGCGCTGGGACTACTTCTCGTGCAAGCGCGAGAAGTTCGCCACTGTCGACGAGCGCCGCCGTGCCGGGAAGGAGAAGCCGAATGCCGCGCGTCGTTGAGCCCTGCGTTCTCACGATAGCGGGCAGCGACTCCGGCGGCAACGCCGGCGTGCAGGCCGATCTGCGCGCGTTCCACTGCTACGGCCTTCACGGCTGCACCGTGTTCGCGGCGCTAACCGCGCAGAACCCCGCGGGCGTGAGGGGAGTCATGCCCGTGCCGCCGGACTTCATCGCCGCGCAGCTTGACGCCGTCTTCGAGATGTACTCCGTGCGCGCGCTCAAGACGGGCATGCTCGGCACGGCCGGGGCGATAGAGGCCGTGGCGGCGCGCCTGCGCGCGCGGCCGCGCGTCAAGAAGGTGATCGACCCCGTGATGGTGGCCACGAGCGGCGCAAGGCTGCTTGCGGAGGACGCAGTGGAGGCGATGAAGCGGCTGCTGCTGCCGCTCGCCACGGTGATCACGCCGAATCTCCCGGAGGCCGAGGTG
>CAMIVJ010000463.1 GCA_946401765.1 uncultured bacterium
CGGTTGCCGCTTGCGATCGCCGAGAGGTGCCCGTTCGCGTTGAACGGCAGGTCGCCGTTCGGAAGCGTGTTGCCGCCGTAGTCGGGAATCGGACTCCACGCCCAGCGGCGTCCGTTGTACGACTGGTATTTGTCCCAGTTCCATAGGAAGCGCCGATAACGATGTCTGTTGTAGCATTCGACGCAGTTGTCCACGAGCAGCATCTTGTCCGCCGGCACGGCGGAAAGGAACGCATCGGCGCGTTCCTTCGTCCACACGTTCGGCGCGTTGATGAAGATCCATCCCTGGAGCGTCCACACGGCGTCGGGATTCGCGGCCTTCAGCGCGCCGTAGATGTTGCGTCCGCACGTCTCCAGCCCCTTGCGCGTCGCCTCGTCGCCGTCCTTGAGCCACGGCATCGAGCGCGACATCTCGATGAAGCTGTCGCAGAGATAGTATTTCCCCTTGCCGAACTCCTTCTCCCACTCGCGCACGATCTCCGCGCCGATCTGCACGAAGAGCGGATCGTCAGGATAGAGGAACCACGAGTGGTAGCGACTGCACCAAGTGAGCTGCACCATCTTCGCATTAGGATGGACGCGCTTGAGGCCAGCCGGAACCGCGCCCGCGAAACCCTGCGCCATCACGTCCATGCCGAGCGAACGCAGGCGTTTGTATATTGCATGCTGGAGCGGCACGGACCGCTTCCGCCACGCCGCCGGCAGATGGCTGATCGCGTTGTCCACGCAGCTCATGCGCGAGAACGCAAGGTACGCCGGCCCAGCAAACGACGCCTCAATCTCCTCGTCGGTCAACCCGTGTTTCTTCCACACCCGCTCGAGAATTGCCTCGAACGCGGTGACGGCGTTCGGGAGATCGTAACCGTGCAGCGCCATCCAGTCGATCTCGCGCATCCAGCGCTCCTCGTCCCAGAACGCGGTGGTGTAAGACGCCGTGCAGGGCTGCATGTAGAGGTGGCGGCGGAACGGCGAGACGACGCGCAGGTCGTCGTTCGGCGTTCCTTCCGCCCACGCCTTCGCGTCGAAGCGGTTGCCGCTCCACGAGCAGACGCCCGCGCCCTTGCGCGTGACGTCCGTATAGAACGCCTTCGCGAGCGTCGCACCGTTGGAGGCGCGGATGCGCCTTCCGCGTTCCAGCACCTCGAAGACGGGACGCCCCGCGTCGAATGGAATGATCTCAAGCGCAAGCTGCCGCGCCACCTCTTCGCCAGCGAAGCGCGCAATCACGCCTCTTGCGGATTCGATCTGCCGCGCCGCATCGTCGGGCGCGAGCATCGTCGGTTCGTTGCCGCCCACGTCAATGCCGCGCGGCACGAGCGTGAGGTCGGCAAGTCCGTATCCGGCGGACTTGGGGCTGGTCACGAGCGGATGTTCCGTTCCATTGAGCGACCCATCCGCGTTGACGAACTTCCAGCCGAGACCATGGTCCTTCGTGAGCACGTAGCGGGCTGCGACTGCGCGGCCCTGCACGCCGTCCGCGCCGTCGAAGAGTTCCAGCACGATGCACTTGAGATGGTAGGAATCCATCATCTGCATCTCTACGCGCAGACGCGCCGGCCGGGCAGCCTCCTTCGGCAGCATGGTCTTGTTGTACCCCACCATGTTTCGCGGACGCATGTGCGTGCCGATGGCGGCACCGCTAATTTCGTTCGCCTGCACGTCGGCAAGCGTCCGGCCTTTCAGCACGAGCGCCGGCGCGTCAATCGGCACAACGTCTGCAAAAGCCGCCGCCGCAAGTACAGCACATGCGACGCTGAGAAGAAGTCTTGGCCTTTTCATTGCTTTCGTGTGGTTTTAGGCTGGGCCTTGCGAGCTGTCTTAGGCGCAGAAGTGGCGTCCCATTCGGCGACGATCGGTTTGCCGCGCGCGCCGAAGCAGTTGATTGGCGTCACGGTGAAACGCACCTTGCCGGTGCCGAGCTCGTCCTTGAAGAAATAGCACCACTGCTTCGACAACGCCTTCTTGTGCTTCTCCGAATGGTTGAAGCCCGAGGCGAGCACGTGCTTTACGCGCTTCTTGCCGTCTGGCGTCTCGGCCGCGAACTCAAGCCTGAAGAGACGTCCCTTTATGTCGGGCGTGATCGGCGGCGTGACTATCTTGAGCGTAGGCTTCTTCACCGATGGCACGCTCTCCTTGCCGTCAGGCGACTTGCCGCCGCGGTTGATCGACTTCCTGGCGACCACCGTGGGAACGGCGCCCTTCGGGAATTCGGGGGCGCGCATCTTCTGCGCGTGCGCCGCGAAGGCAAACGGCTTCGACTCGGCCACCGGAAGCGGCATCACCCAGTCTTCGCCGATGTCGAGGTTCGAGAGAAACTCGCGGCGCCTCACCACGATGCAGTCGTCGTACACGCTCCAGAGCATGCCCTGGCGGCAGTCTCCCGTCGCGAACTTTTTCATCGACTTCGCGGCGTCGATCCTCCAGGTAGCGTGGTTGCCGGTTTTGGTGTTTTCATAGCCTTCGTTGGGGCGTTCGTTGTAAGGCATGCCGGTGTAGCGCAGCGAACTCGTGCCCACGCTCGTGAAGGCGCCTTGCCAGATGCTCCGCTCGTCGGTGAGCGAGTAGTGCGAATGTCCCGAGAACGCAATGGCGTTAGGATATTCCGAAAGCGTTTTCGTGACGGAGCCCTTGTCGTGTCCCCACGCCCATGGTCCGTAGCAGGTGTCCTTGGGATGCGGGTGCTGCACGTAGAAGAACGGCAGGTTCGGATCGAGCGACTTTCCGTTCTTCGCCATGTACTCTTCGATGCGCGCGAACGGATCGACCGTCTTGCCCGTCTCCGTGCCGTGGCCGCCGGTG
>CAMIVJ010000464.1 GCA_946401765.1 uncultured bacterium
CACCGGTATTTCTTAACGCAGAGGCGCAGAGGCGCAGAGAAAGAAAAGTCTCTGCCCCTCTGCGTCTCTGCGTTAAAAGAAAAGGCACCACCCAACTACCAAACCACCCAACTACCTAACTACCCAACTACCGAACCACTCTTAGGGTGAGGACGGCGAGGGCGAGAAACGGGCGGCGGGCGCTGAGCGGAAAGCCGGCGATCGCGCGGCGCACCACGTTGTGCGCCATGTACTCGCGCACGAGGCGCAGGCTCTTCGCGAACGGCGCGCGCAGCGTGAACGCGATTTTGAGCATCTCAAGAACAGAGAACACGCACGATGCGGCGTACATCGGTTCGAGGCGTCCGCCAGAGGCGGCGTCGAGCGCGATGCGCGCGCGCAGGAGCGCGAGCTTGTTCTCGATTTCGCGCTCGCCGCGCCGCAGCCGCGCAACTGCGCCGGTGTGAGCGTGAAGGTAGGTGTACAGCGGCTCCGCCACGCACGTCATCCGCTGTGCATGCAGCAGATAGGCGCAGTTGAACATCGCGTCCTCGTACAATGCGATGTCCTCGTCGAAGCGCACGTGATGCTCTTCGACAACGCTTCGCCTGAAGACGCACCAGCACACACCGCCCTGGATGCGGCGCTCGAAGAGCGGCGTGCCCGCGTACCATTCCCTCACGTGCTCGAACGAGTAGCCGAACATGCGGCTCATGTACAGGCGCACGATCTCTTCGTTGGAAGAGAGGCGGCATTCGCCTTTGAGCGGCACAATGCGCGCTTCGGCGTCCCCTTCGAATTTCTCCAGGTACGGAAACACGCAGTAGTCGGCGCTATCCGCCTCCATTGCGGCAATGCCCTTCTCGAGCATCTGCGGAGAGATTGAATCGTCGGGATCGGCAAAGAAGATGAATTCGCCATGGGCCGCGTCTAGGCCGGCGTTGCGGGCCGCGCTGACGCCGCGGTTCTCGGAGAGAGTGATCACGCGGATGCGCGCATCTTCGGACGCTGCCGCGGAGAGAATCTGTGGCGTCGCGTCTGCAGAGCCGTCGTCAACGAAGATTGCCTCGAAATCTGAAAATGTCTGCGCGCGCACGTCTGCGATGATGCGCGGCAGAGTGGCGGCGCTGTTCCAGCAGGGGATGATCAGCGTCGCCTTCACTGCGCGCCCACCCGCGCCTTGAGGAACGCGCGCACTTCGTCGTCGCCCGGGCAGCCGGACGCGAAGCGCGCCACCTCTTCGGCGTCCACTCCCTCTGCGCGTCCGGGATCGCGGCACACGAATATTCTCGCGTGGCCGGTGCGGTACACGCTCTTCTCGCTCACGTTGAGCTCCTCGAAGAGCTTCTCGCCTGGACGTATTCCCGTGAACACGATTGGAATGTCAACGTAGGGCTTGTACCCGGCCTGGCGGATCATGTCCTCCGCGAGGTCGACTATGCGCACCGGCTCGCCCATGTCGAGCGTGTAGATGCATCCGCCCTTCTGGGATCCGCGCGAGCCCATCGCGGCGGCCTCCAGCACGAGCGCCACCGCCTCCTCCACGCTCATGAAGTAGCGCTTCATTTCTGGGTGCGTGACGGTGAGCGGACCCTTCCGTGCGATCTGCTCGCGGAAAAGCGGCACCACGCTTCCGCTTGATCCGAGCACATTCCCGAAGCGCACGCACGAGAACACGCACCCCTTCGCGTCCGGGCTGTTAAGTTCAAGGAGCAGCACTTCCGCAAGGCGCTTCGTCATGCCCATCACGCTGATGGGGTTAACCGCCTTGTCGGTGGAGATCATCACGAACCTCTCCACGCCCGCATCGCGCGACCATTCGCCGAGACGGCGCGTGGCGACTGCGTTGTTGCGCAGGCCGTCCAGCGGATTGCTCTCCACCATCGGCACATGCTTGTATGCGGCGGCGTGCAGCACGATCTGCGGCTTCCAGCGCTCAAGCACCCGCTTCATGCGGTCGGCGTCCGTAATGTCCACCATCTCCGGCACGCACGGCGCGTTTGAGCCGGCGGCGCGCATCTCGCGGTCGATCTCGTAGAGCGCGTTCTCGCCGCGCTCCACCATCACCACGCGCGCAGCGCCGCTGCGAGCGGTCTGGCGCACGATCTCGCTGCCGATCGAGCCGCCCGCGCCCGTAACGAGAACTGTCTTTCCGCGCAGCATCTCCAGCACGTCTTCTCCGCCGGCGATCTTCTCGCGGCGGCGCAGCAGCTTCTTCTCGTTGCTTCGCGCCTGCGAGTAGAAGCGCCATACGATGCGCACGCCTAGCACTGCGCAGAACGCGAGAACGGTAGAGATGAGCGTGATCGAGTAAGGCGGGCGCACATGGGCAAGCGTGAGCTCGGGCATGTACCATCTGAGCGCGGCGAGCGCGAGCGCGCTCAGCGCGAACGCGCCCGCGTAGCGGGGCATCTCGAGTGCGCCGGTGCGGCGCCAGGGCAGCTTGTAGCATCCAGTCGCGATTAGGGCGAAGAGCTGCACCGCCCACACCGTGACGAAGCTGAGGGCCGTGGCGCGCCATCCCCACTGCGGCTCGCGGAAGTCGAAGCGCAGAGCGACGGCGGCCACGTATGCGGCGCCCATGAGGACGGAATCCACAGCCACGCCCACAAGGCGCGTGGCTATGAAGAGAGTCCAGTGTGCCCCGTGACGGCCCATCTTACTTCAGGCGGCCCGTGAATGCCTCGGCCGCGGAGTTGTCGATCTTCTGGCTGAAGAACTTCTGCTCGGCCTTGTTGCGAGCGCCGTCCCACGGGCGAGGGCCGCCCCTGAGCTGCACCGCCCAGAGCTTGAGCTGCTTCTTGTGCCAGTTGACCA
>CAMIVJ010000465.1 GCA_946401765.1 uncultured bacterium
CATGATGGACGTTCCAATGGAAACGGCGTTCTTGGAGGTCTGCGCCGCCATGGCCATCGCGAATTCCGCCTTCTTCCTGTCGGACGATCGGCGGCGGACCCTCGGGCGGCGGCGGAATCGCCTGCTGTACCTCGTCGACGCCGGCGGCGAGGGGCGAGGAGACCTTGAACTCGCTGTGATCGTCGTCGGGCCTGCCGAGCGGGACGTTCGCGACCTGCTCGAGCATCACCTTCATCTCCTCGGGGAGCCCGGCGTTGTCGCGGACGAGCTTGGCGTGGTAGGCGTCTAGCTTGGCCTTGGTGTCGATCGGCTCCTCGTTGTTCGTGAGCACGCGCTCGGCGATCTCGACGAGGACGCCCGTGTTGTAGTTGCCCTTGCAGAGGTTGAACGCTCCATCCACCTTGTTCTCGAGGACGAGGCAGGCGAACTGGCGCGTGACGCTCGTGCGGTCGCTCGCGAGGATCCCCGCCTCCAGGTCGTGGCTGTATACTTCGTTGAGGAGGTTCTTCACCGTCGGCGCGCCGAGCGTCTCCATGTCGAAGACCGTGCGGCCGACGAGCCGCGAGAAGAACATCTCCGCGTTCTCGCCGAGCGCCACCTTCGTCTGCAGGTCGCCCGTGCCGAGAAGCGCGGAGAGCATGCCGTCCTCGCCCTTCACCAGCTTCGCCTCCAGGCCGAAGAGGTGGAACGTCTCAGACTCCTGTGCGTTCGACGTGTGCATCTTGTACGCCACCTTGAAGAGCGTCGCGAAGTTGTTCTGGAGCGCGACAGTGGCGAGGTTCTTCTCGTTGATGGCGTTCTCGCCCTTGCAGCGGCGGTGCTGCGCGGCAAGGAGGTCGGAAAGCTTGCGCTTCGTGGAGAGGAGCGAGAGGGAGTCGGTCAGCGCCCTCGGGACGTCCCCTTCTTTCTTCGCAAGCTCAATGGCGGCTCGGTTCACGGTGATGCGTATCTCCTTGTCGGCGCCGGACATCGCCGCGGTCTTCTTCGCCGCCGCGAAGTCCTTGGGGCTCACGGCCGCCAGCGACTCCGCCGTCCTGCCCACGCCGCCCGACGCGTATCTGTCGAGCAACACGCGCACGTACTGGCGCGTCAGGGGCCTGAGACGTGCCGCCATTATTTCCTTCATCTCGCGTTTATCGGTGGTAAGCTTCACCTCGGTGGGGATGCCGAGCTTTGCGCGCACCTCGTTGATGCTCGCCTCGTCGATGCCGCCGCCCCTCAGGGCCTGGATAAACGCCTCCTTCACCTCGAGGATGCGCTCGGATGAAAGCACCACGTTGTTCTCGCCCGTCTTGTGGACGTGGTGGTTAACCTTCCTAAGCGCGTTCTGTACGTTGCCGTTGTCGTCCGTCTTGAAGTCCACGAGACCGGCGTTGTAGTCACCGGTCGCGATCTTGTTGAACTGCGCAAGGCTGATGTTGGGTACCGCCATTTGCTTTCCGCCTTCTGCCGCCGTAGATTATACTAAATTTTCACCCAGTTTACACGCCTCGCAATGATAAGTTACACATGTTTTCCGGCTGTTTTCCCCGCGCTATTTCACCGGGACGCCGTTGGTGTGTACTTCGGGCAGTTCGCGGATCCACACGTTGCGGAACCGGACAGGACACAAATGCTGTTGCAGCTTGACCGGCCCTTTGTCGGCAGGCGGTTTCGTCTGGCGGGTACGGCGAATGTGTCCCGTCGGCCCTTCCAGCGGCCAGCCGTCCTGTACCAGCACACCGTTCAGGAACACCGTCACGGAACCGGGGCGGACGCACTTTGCGCCGTCGAACACGGGACGGTAGAACACGATGTCGTACGTCTGCCATTCGCCTCGGCGGCGGGTGGGGTTCACAAGCGGCGGGTTCTGTCCGTAGATCGACGCGGCCTGCCCGTCCGCGTAAAACGGATGCTTCATGTCGGCGGGATCGGTTTCATGGCTCTCGAATATCTGGACCTCGTAGAGCCCCATCATGAACACGCCCGAATTGCCGCTGTTCATGTCATAGGGCGGAAGATTGGCGGGCACCTGCCATTCCACATGCAGCTGCACGTTGCCGAATTCACGGCGCGTGCGAATGTCGCCGGTACCGCGCGTGGCCTCGATCGTGCCATCCACGAGCTTCCACTTCGCCTTGCGGCCATTCATGTCCGTCCAGTTCTTGTCGAAGCTCTTCTGAGTTCCGTCGAACAACACCACGGCATCGCGCGGCGGCTTTACTGCCCCCGCCGCCATCGCCGCCATGGCCAGAGCCAAACTAAGAACAGTTCTATTCATTTTTCTTCCTTCGCATTCTCATACATGGATACTGAAAGTACGGCCTGGTACACAAGGCAGGCGAGCAGCACCCACACGAGGCCAGTGCTGCCCGCGCACTTCTGGGCGAAACCGAGGACGGGCGGCACCACCGCCCCGCCCGCAATCGCCATCACCATCAGCGATGTGATCTCGTTCGCCTTTTCGGGCAACTTGTCGAGCGCGATCCCCATGCACATCACGAAGGTGTTCGCCGAGGCGACCGACGCCACGAACACACAGCAGAGGAAGGCGACCGGCCCTGAACAGACGAAAAAGGCCACGACGGCAAGAATGCACAGCCCCATGCACCAGGGGAAGCACTTGACGGGAGAAAATCGAACGAATAGGGCCGCACCGGCGGCCGTCGCGAGCGTCTTGCCCACGAAATAGACCGTCGGTCCCGTACCCGCCATGTTTACATCGACTTTGTACACGGTCTTGAGGAACTCCGGAATCGCCACCGAGAAGCCCACGTCCAGCCCCACCGCGAAGAATATGCCGACGGTCAGCGCGAG
>CAMIVJ010000466.1 GCA_946401765.1 uncultured bacterium
GATGCCGTAGGTACCCTCCTGGATGCGGGCGAGCGCCTCGTCGATCTGCTGGATGACCTTGTTGTGCGAATCGACCTGGCTCAGGTTCTGGAGGCGCATGAACGCGTCGGAGCCGTCGTCGTCCTCGCTTCCGCGGTCGTCGGTGTGCTCCAGGGCGATCGTCTTGAGCGTCGCGGACTGTCCCATCGCCTCCTGCCGGAGCAGGATGAGACGCTTGCGGAAATCGGCGAGGTCCGATGCCGGGAACTGCTGCGACGCCTCGCCCCGCGTGCGCGAGGTGGGACGGCGCGTCAGCTTGACGGATGAGGCGTCCGAAGCCTCCTTGCGCGATGCGTCGAGCTCTCTCTGGCGCTTCTTCATCATCTCTGCGAAGGTAAAGGCGGCCGACTGGCTCAGGTTTTCGAACACGACTGCGGGCTCAGCCTTCTTCAACGGCGGACGCGGAGCCTTCTTGACCACGGTGATCGGCTTGCGCACGACCTCCTTTTTAGACGGCTCCGCCGCTTTGGGCACCGAGACCTTCTTCTCTGCCTGCTTCTTTTCCGCGGGCTTCTTCCCTTGGGTCTTCTTGGCAACTGGCTTCTTTGCCGTCTGCGCCTTGGCTGCGGGCTTCTTCGCGGCAGGTGCTTTCGCTGCGGGCTTCTTCGCAGGCGCCTTGGCGGCCGACTTCTTCGGGGTCGCCTTCGCGACGGGCTTCTTTGACTTCGTACTCATGCAGTATACCCTCTTTCAGATAGTGGTTTTTACAGGCTCAGGCCTGCGGGAACCTGCACCCACGCGCGGAGTTCGTCCGAGAGAGGTGCAATGGACTTGATTGTGGCCGTGGACACGTTCCCCTCGGCGTCCGGCAGGTCGAACGTGTCGCCAACCTTCTTGCCGAGCATGTTCTGCGCAAGACGCGTCTTGTTCGCGATGATGCCGCGCTCCAAGTCGTTGTCCCATTCGCCAAGAACCGTGAACGTCTTGTCCGCACCGTCGGCGGTCGTGATCGTGACCGTCGTTCCGGGACGTACCTTGTCCGACTCGACGTTCGCGAAATCGGTTGGCTTGACGGCCTCGATTTCCTCCTGCATGAGCGTCTGCTTCTGCATGAGGGCGCGCTGCTCGTCCTTCGCGTACTGGTATTCGGCGTTTTCGCTGAGGTCGCCGTAGCCGCGGGCGAACTCGATGCGCTTGGCGTTGGCGGGCATCTCGACGTTGATGAGCCTCTGGTAGGCGTCCTTGCGCTCGGCGTAGCTGCGGAGCGATGTGATGCGCTCGACCACCTCCGGCGCGGCAACCTTGGCCTGGCGCTCGGCGAGCGTCGGCACGATGTGCGTCATGCGCACGACGATCGTGTGGTGCGTCGCAGGATCCCAGGTAGTCGAGGCCTGGAAGCGCTCGAAGAAGAGCACCTGGTCGGCGGGCTGCAGCAGGTCGAAGATGCTGCGGAGCCACTTCTGGTCTGCGAAGAGGCGGCGCACCGTGTTCTGCATCTTGAGCGTCTCGCCGCTCTGGCGTCCCTCGCCGATGGCGATGGCGTGCGTGAGGATCACGACGAGCGGCGGCAGCTTCGACCAGCGGCTGAAGCCGGCCTCCATCTCCGCCTCCACCTCCTGTCCGGACTCGCCCTTCTTCACCTTCTTCATCTCGTGGTAGCGCCCGAGCACGAGCACCACGAGCGTAGCGGGCGCGTGCGGGGTCTTGAGCAGCTCGGCCACGGCGGACTCGCACGCCTCGTCGTTGCGGTAGTAGTCGAGAGTGGCGGACAGAAGCGGGAAGCACATCCGCGGAAGCGCCTCGAAGAGCTTCATCTTGGTCTCGCCCTCGTTCTCGGCGACAAGGAACGCAACGAGCCGCGACATCTCGCTCGCGGGCAAGTCTCGCGCGGCCGCAAGGTAGCGCTCATCAGTCAAGAGGTACGAACGGGCCTTGGCGGAGACCGCGTCATCGAGCTTCAGCTCGGCATGGCACGCCGCGAGGCGCGCGTAAAGCGCATCGTCCACCTTGCGCGCGCCCTTGAGGGCGAATGCAAGGCGTGAGGCAATCTTCGCGCGGCCCTCGTCGTCGAGGCCCTTGAACTTGCCGGCCCCGACGAACTCGCGCACGGCCGTGAGGATGGACTTCGGGTCCGTCATCTGCGCGAACGCCGTGAACCACCCGCCGCCGTATGTTTCGGCAGCTGCCTTCAGGACGATCGGCTCGGCGCGGCGCGTGGGGATTTCCACGAGATTGTCCTTGCGCAGGTCGGCACGCGCGCGTTCCCAGAAGGACTTCCAGTTGGCCGTCTTAACGAAGCCGTGCTGCGCGCTGAGCTCCTCAAGCCTGGTGATCGGCATGTTGCCGAAACTGCCGAGCATCTCCTTCACGAACTTGCCTGGCTCTTCCGCGAGCATCTTCTGGATGCGGTCGGGATCGGCCTTCGCCGTCACGAGGATGTGGTTCTCCGGCGCGGGCAGGAGCGTCTCGCACGCCGCGTCGAACGTAAGCTGGTGGCCGCGGCGCGTGCGGAAGTCGACCGTCACGCGGCGGTAGAAGGCGTCGAGGCGCTTGATCTCGCCCAGCCCCCAGGCCGTGTTGAGCACGAGCGCGCCGGGCTGGAACGACAGCAGGCGGCCGAGGCGGCCGACGGAGTCCACGAACGGACGCACACCGAAGCCGACGGACTCTATGAAGGACGTGATGAGCCGGTCCTTCGTGGCCTTCTTGAGGCCCTCGCGCACGACGTCGCCCCGGCCCTTCGCCCCCAACTCAGACTTAACCTCCTTGACCAGACGATAAGCCGAATCGAAATCCCCCGCTTCGGCAAACGCATG
>CAMIVJ010000467.1 GCA_946401765.1 uncultured bacterium
ATCCGCATCCCCGTGCACATGATCGAGACGATCAACAAGCTCATGCGAGTGCAGAAGAAGCTAATCCAGCGCTTCGGGCGAGAGCCCACCGAGGCGGAACTCTCCGCCGAGATGGAGATGAAGCCCGACCAGGTGCGCGCGGTGTACCGCATGGCGCAGCAGCCCATTTCCCTTCAGAGCAAGGTAGGCGACAACGACGACGCGAAATACGGCGACTTCATTCCCGATACGTCCGCCGAAAATCCGTCGGAGCAGACCGCCTACGCGATGCTGAAGGAACGCCTCCAGGAAATCCTGACGACGCTGACCGACCGCGAACGCCAGGTGCTGGACTACCGCTTCGGCTTGACCGACGGTTTCTCCAGGACGCTTGAAGAAGTCGGCAAACAGTTCAACGTGACGCGCGAACGCATCCGCCAGATCGAGGCGAAGGCCCTGCGCAAGCTGCGCCACCCATCGCGTCTCAAGAAGCTCGACGGATTCCTCGCAGGCTGAGACGCATCCTAAAAAGAAGAAGAAAGAGAGAAGAGAAGATGAGTTCACTGATCCTGTTCGCGGCAGATGCCGCGAAAACATGCACATCCGGCGGATGCCCGCTCAGCGGATGCAAATGCCCGCCCCACGCCATCGTGGCGCTTGTCGTCGCGTTGGTCGTCGGCTACATCATCGGGTTCATCGTCGGACGTCGCAAGGCCGCGAAGGGCGCGGCCAAGAAGCCCCAGCAGTCCCAGCAGCAGAAGAAACCGCAGCAGCCGGTGCGCCGCGATCCGCGTCCCGTGACTGCCCGTCCTCCGATCCCCGCCGGCAGCGTGGAGCTCTACGTGGGGAACCTGAGCTACGACATGACGGAAGACCAGCTCCGCCAGACGTTCGAGGCGTTCGGCAAGGTCGACTCCGTGCGTCTCGTCACGAACCGCTACAACAACAAGTCCAAGGGCTTCGCCTTCGTCGTGATGCCGAACCGCCCGGAGGCCGAGAAGGCCATCGCCGAGCTGAACGACAAGGACGTCATGGGCCGCCTGATCCGCGTGAACTAGGCCCAGAACAGGAACAAGGCCGAAGCCTAACGACTCCCGTGAAGCATTTGTTCCTCTACGGGCCGCCTGGCAGTGGCAAGTCGACCATCGGACGACTACTCGCAGTGCGGCTCGGTCTGCCGTTCACCGACCTCGACGCCGTGATCGTCGAGATGGCCGGGCGTCCGATCCCGCAGATCTTCGCGGAGGAAGGGGAACCGGGGTTCCGCGCCCGCGAGAAGCAGGCGCTTGCCGATATGGCTGCGCGGCCGCGGCACATAGTTGCACTCGGCGGTGGCGCGTTGCTCAATCCGGAATGCCGCGATCTCGCCGAGGCGAACGGCGAGGTGCTCTGTCTCGCCTGCACGTTTGAGGCTCTCTGCCACCGCATCGACAACGCGCCGGGATCGCGTCCGCTCGCCGGCAACCACGCCGCCCTCGAAAAGCTCATGGCGAGCCGCGCGGCCCACTACGCGAGCTTCCCGCGTCGTCTTGATGTTTCCTCTGGCACTCCAGAAACGCTCGCCGAGGCGGCCGAAACGCTTTTCGGCGCCTGGCGCATTGACTCGGGCGACGTGCCGTCGCTTGTATTTGCTGGCCGTAATCTCATTTCCGGTCTGGGCGAGGAGGTCGCGTCGCTCGGCCTTGGCAAACGCGCCGTGGTGGTGTGCGATGCCAACACAGATCCGCTCTACGGTGAAAAGGTGGAGTCCTCGCTCCGCGCCGCCGGCGTGGAAACGTTCCGCACCGTAATCGCAGCTGGCGAATCCACGAAAACGCTTGCAACAGTCCAGTCGATCTGGGGTGCTTTTCTGCGCGCCGGGCTTGCGCGCGACGATTTTGCCGTGGCCGTTGGCGGCGGGGTGACGGGCGACCTCACGGGTTTCGCCGCCGCTACGTGGATGCGCGGCATCCGCTGGGTGAATGTTTCGACCACGCTGCTTTCAATGGTCGACGCCTCGACGGGCGGCAAGACGGGATGCGACCTGCCCGAGGCGAAGAACCTCGTCGGCGCGTTCCATTCGCCGTCGCTCGTGCTCGCGGACGTCGATACGCTCGCCACCCTTCCCGCGCGCGAGGTGCGTTGCGGCCTCGCCGAGGCGATCAAGCACGCCTTTATCGCCGATCCAGGTTTACTGGAAAGCCTATCCATTTTCGAGGGCTCTTCTATCGGGGTGGCGGGCGTCTCGCCCGCAAATAGTCTCGCCACATTTGTGGCGAGAGCCCTTGCCGTGAAGGTCCACTGCGTGCGCGAAGACCCTCTCGAAAAAAACATCCGCGGCAAACTCAACCTCGGCCACACGGTGGGCCACGCCGTCGAAATCGTTTCCAACTTCACGATCCAGCACGGCGAAGCCGTGGCGATCGGCACGGTGGAGGAGGCGCGCCTCGCGGTGCGCCTTGGCCTCGCCTCGGCCGACTGGCCGGAGCGCGTGGCCGCTCCGTTCGCGCGCGTGGGCCTGCCCACCACCCTGCCGGAAGGCTGCACGTTTGAATCTCTCGTGCCCATCATGAAGCGCGACAAGAAGAAGAAGGGCGGCGTTGTGCGCTTCGCGCTCCCCTACGCCCCCGGCGATGTACGCCTCACGCCAGTAGACCTTTGAAAGACCTTTATTGCTTTCGCTATTGGGAGATTAGGAGATTGGGAGACTTGGAGAAAGTCTTAAAAGGCTCAATAACTCCAAGACTCCGAAACTCCAAATAGCGAAAGCAACTGGCTTATAATTGTGATACATGGGATTTTTGAAAAACTTAAAATAATTTCGCTA
>CAMIVJ010000468.1 GCA_946401765.1 uncultured bacterium
ACGTCCACAAGCCCCACCACAAGCTGCGCCGCATGGGCGGCAACGGCCGCCATGGTGGGGATGATCGCTGTTATCGCTCTCTTCATCGGAGTTCCTCGTTCGTATAGGCGGCCTGTGGCTAGCGGATGCCGAGCACCTTGTGCATCTGGATCGAAAGCGACCACGGCGGCAGGCGCCCGGGGTCGAGCGCGTTCACGCGCTTGAGCAGGCGGAAGGCGCGGCGATAGTGCATGCGACCGCCCTTGTCAAGCGGGGAGATGTAGTAGTCGGTCGCCGCGATGCGCTCGCGCATGGTGCGGCAGAAGGACGCTATCTCGTCCGTCGTTGCGACGATGCGCACTTCGTCTGCCTTAGAGATCATGGTTCCCTCCACGTACTTGTCGAGGGCGTCCGGCTTGGGAGACACAGCGATGTAGTCGAAGAGCTCCGGATGGGTGGGCGCCACCACGCCGTTCGTCTCGAGGGCGATCCACATTCCGGCCGCCTTAAGGGCGCGCAGCAGGTCGTCCAGCCCCAGCTGTATCGTGGGCTCGCCGCCCGTCACGATCACGCTGCGGTTTCCGAGCGCCACGACCTGCCGCACCACTTCGTCGGTAGTGAGGCTGATGAGCTCGTTCTTGTGGGTGTCGCACCAGCGGCACGAGAGGTTGCACGTGGAGTACCGTATGAACGTGGCGGGGCGGCCGGAGTTGCGTCCCTCCCCCTGAAGCGACGAGAAGATCGCGTGCAGTCTGTGAAGGCCGCTCATTCGCTGTACTCCGCCGATGAGTCGGGCGTCTCCCACACGCGCACGCGGCTCAGACCCGCCACGCGCTCGCGCAGCACGCCGAAGAAATGGCGCGCGAGGTTCTCGGCCGTGGACCTGTACGGCATCGCCACGGCGCGCATTCCGTATTTCGTCACGACAGCCGCGATCTCGCTTTCCGCCTGCGACTCGCTGTTGTACATGAAGGCATGGTCGTAGCGCTCGAGGATAACCTCCTCGCACTTGCGCTTCAGGTCCTTGAAGTCGATCACCATGTCGGCATTGTCGCCAGGTGCCTGCGTCACGCTCACCTCCACGCGATAGGTGTGCCCGTGCAGGTTCTTGCACAGGCCCTGGTGGTTCGTGAGCACGTGGGCTGCGTCGAACTTCACCGATTTAGTCACTGTCAGCATGTTCCTCCCTCCATTCCTTGCCGCGGCTCTCGCGGCGCACCACGCCCTCGCGCGGTTCATCCTCCGGGGCGACCGAAAGAGGCGCGAGCGACTTCTCGTCCTCAACGGCGAGCGACTGCCACGCCGCCGCGTACACCGGCAGTCCCTGGCCGCGGAAGAGCGTCTCGAACTCGGTCCACTCGTCCGGACCCCGCTCCATGGGCGCCACGCGCCTGAAGCGCGCGTCGCCGGCGAAGCATTCCTCTACGACGTGGAAGTACTCCTCGTGGTCGGTCGCGAACTCAAGCCTGCCGCCGATCTCCAGGCGCTTCCAGAGAGCGTTCAGAAAGAGCGGACCGAACAACCGATGCGAATGGTGCCTGCGCTTCGGCCATGGATCCGGGAAGAACACGTACACGCGCCGCGCATGGTGCTCCGGCAGAAGGTAGTGGAAAGTGTACAGCGCCTCTAGGCGCACCACGTGGGCGTTCGAGATACCGAGGCGGCGCACCTTAGACGCGAAAACTCCCACGCGCTCCTTCATGCGCTCCACGCCGAGGAACTCGCACGAGGGATCCTTGGCCGCGCGGCCAGTGAGGAAGCGGCCGCGTCCACAGCCCACCTCAACCTCTAGCGGACGCGACATGTCGTACAGCGCCGGACACTCCAGCGGCCGGCACGGATCCACAACCTTGATTATCGCCTCTTCCGCCTCCATCAGCCCTCGTCCCCGTCGAGTATCGCTATGAACTTCTCCGGCGGAGGAATCGGCCGGAACGTCTCGGTGGAGACGAAGCAGTGGCGCGTATAGCCGTCCACAAGCAGCTTCCCGTCAACGCGCACCTCGCAGGCGATCTCAAGGCGCACGCCCTTGTGCGACCTGCACCACGCCGTGATCTCCAGCATGTCGTCGTAGCGCGCGGGGCTGTGGTAGTCAACCTCCGCATGCACCACTGGCAGCATCCATCCCTCCGCCTCGCACTGCTTGTACGTGTATCCGCACGCGCGCATCAGCTCGTTGCGCGCGCGCTCGAAGAGAACGAGGTAGTTTCCGTAGTACACCACGCCCATCTGGTCGGTGTCGGCATACGGCACCCTGTACTGGATCGTTGTCTTGCGCATGGCCCATATTCTACCATTTCCCGCGTCAATTGTCACGGACGCAATGACGCGCCCTGGTTCGGCGGAACGGCGGACGGGTGGAAGCGGCTTCGCGGCGTCACCTCCGCCGCAGCAGCTCGACCATCTTCATGTCGACCCTGCGCCCCATGACTTCCACGTATTCTGCATCGGCCCTGCCCGACTCCACGAAGCCGAACGGCCCGTCGTAGTCCCATATCGCCCAGCCGTATCCGCGCCTGCGCCAGCTGTCGAAGTAGTTCTCCATGAACTTCAAGGTCGATTCATGATCCATCTCCGAGAAGCATCCGAATTCTCCGATCATCACCGGATAGCCCTTCGGGATGCAGTCTAGAGCGGCGTTGTTCTTCGCCTGGCCGTCAGGGATCCACCGCATCGCCCTGTCGTTCCCGTCCCTGGGCCAGTGCGGCCTGACTGCCGCGAAATGGCCGCGCACTCCGTAGTGGGTGAACCTGCCTGGCTCGTACCCGCGGAAACACTGG
>CAMIVJ010000469.1 GCA_946401765.1 uncultured bacterium
CCGCGCTCGACAGTGGCCTCCCCTGCACCGGCGGCGCGGGGCAGCGTTTCCGCACTCAGCGGGAGCGCACTCAGGCGACGGAGCTCTTCGCGCGGACAATGCTGTCGCTTCCGTTCCTAGTCGGCTACGACTACTTCATGTGGGTGGACGAGCCGGCCGAGGGCATCAGCGACGCCTTCCCGGAGGATTCCAACTACGGACTCATCAACCTTCAAGGCGACGCGTATCCCGAAATCACGAAGATGTTCACGCGCCTCCACAAGGAGGTCGCTTCCGGCGCAAAGATCACGATGCCCGCCGAACGCCCTGCGCCGAAGAAGGAGGGCATTACGGCAAGCGAATTTCTTGCACGTTTCGGGGTGGCGGACGTCTCGTCCGCAAACAGCGTCGCGCTCCGTCGCGACGGCGACGCCTACGAACTCTCCAACGGCGCGGGGCTTGTCCTGCGCGGCAAGATCGGCGGCAGGTACATGTTCGACAGCGTCTCGCTCAAGGGGAGCGAACTCGGCAGCTATACGGGGATGCTGAATGACCGCGTTGGCGGCAAGTTGATGTGGCACGACGCGACGCGCGTGAGAGGCGCGGGGTGGGACGCGGGGTGGAAGCCGTTTGTAAACGGCACGGGGACGTTGATCGTTACGTCCGTGGGCGATTGCGCGAACGGAGGGAAGTTCTTGCTGAAGCATGCGATCACACTGTATCCGGACAGGCCGTTTTTCCTCTGCGAGCTTGTGGAGGCGAAGAACATTGGCGGCGTGCCGATCGATGTGGAGGCATTCTATTTCAGGGAGTACGCGCCGTACTTCGCGGACAAGACGTCGATGAAGATCAAGCGCGTACCGAACCTCTGGAAGGCCCCGATGCGCGATGCGTGGTTCAGAAAGTCGGACGGGGCCTACTACGGCGGCATGTCGTTCGCGCCGCTCGCCACGCTCTTCCAGTACCACATCATGGACGGTGGGCGCAGCCAGCACCCGGACGCGAGGTTCTCACCGGAGGAAAAACTAGTCCTAGCGCCCGGTGAATCGTATCGTCCCGATGGGAAGATGTGGATGCTTGCGATATGCGGACTTGACGGCGTCGAAGGCTGGCGCAGAGCTATTGATATTTGTGATTTGTGAACAATGTTGACAATGAAGATTTGTAAACAATACTCGATAGTGTGTTCAAGTTGTTTTTGAGTGAAGACCAAGCGGTAGGGCGAGCTTTACGCCGGGCTTCGACATCGCGGCGTTGCCGATCAGCACCATCTCCGAGAGGCGTCCGGCCCAGGAGAATGAGCTGGTGGTCGTGCCGCCATTCAGGCAGGCGTTGATGTATTCGTGCCAGTGTGAGGGCACCTTGCCCACCTTTGGCAGCGCGGGCGCCGCGCCGCCGTTCTTGAGCACGATGGCCGGGGGCTTGTCGTAGTGGACCGAGAGGAGCCAGCCTTCCGTGCCTTCGACCACGCGTCCTTGCAGGGGTTGCTTGCCGATGGAGCTTTTCGCGAACAGCTCCTTGAACTCCGGACGCGGCAGGTAGTTCGCAGGCGTCTTCGCCGCGATCTTCGGATCCGCGAGGTTGCCGTCGCACCACTCGATCGGGAACGGCTTGCCGCCGGACGCCGCGCAGCCGGGCATCTCCCACGTGATGTGCGACATGCGCGGCCAGAACTGCGTGCGCAGCGGCTCCGGCTCCACGGGCACTTCGGCGGTGACGGACGTGGGGCCGGCCGTGCCGAGGCCGAGTCCGATCCAGACGGGGCTGAGCAGGTGGAGGCCGAGGTCGCCGAGCCACGACGTGCCGAAGTCGCGCCAGAAGCGCCATTTACCGGGATGGTAGACTTTCGGCACGTACGGACGGAACGGCGCGCCGTCGAGCCACGATTTCCAGTTGAGCGTTTCTGGCACGGGCGCTTCGGCGAGCGGCCACTTGTGGGCGGCCGTGGTGTGTCCGCCGCGGTTCGAGAATATCCAGACGTGCTTCAGCTCGCCGATGAGTCCGCTCTTCAGGAACGCGACGGTCTGGCGGTCGCACGGCCATGCGGCGATCTGCGTGCCCAGCTGCGTTACGGCCTTCTTCTCGGCGGCGAGCTTCTCGATCTTGCGGCAGTCGGCGAGGTCGTGGCAGAGGGGTTTTTGTCCGTAGACGTTGAGTCCGCGCGCGAGCGCGTCGAGGACGTACCCGGCGTGCGAGTGGTCGGGCGTGGAGACGTTGGTCGAGTCGATGCGCGTGCCCTCCTTCTCGAACATCTCGTGCGCGTTGCGGTAGACGCGCGCGTCCGGGCAGAGCTTTTTGGCGCGGGCGAGGTAGTTCGCGTCCACGTCGCAGAGCGCGGTGATGTGGATGTTGGGATGGCTGCGGAGTCCGTTGAGGTCGCCGAGCGCCATGTTGCCCGTGCCGACGCAGGCGTGCGAGAGCAGGGAGTTGGGGCTGCGGCGCGAGACGACCGCGGGGAAGCCGGCGAGCGGGACGAGTCCGGCGGCGGCCGTGGCGGATGCGAGAAACGATCGACGTGTTGTTTTCATTGGTTGTTCCTTAGGGGTGATTTTAAAGTTCGTGTAGAAGATTTTAATGTCCATGTAGAACATGTAGATCCTGTAGAATATCTACATGCATGTTAGTTGCTTTCGCTATTTGGAGTTTCGGAGTCTTGGAGTTGTAGAGATTTTTTAAAGGTTTTCTCCAAGACTCCCAATCTCCTAAACTCCCAGTAGCGAAAGCAAGAAAGGTTTTGCAACTGGCTCTATGTAGTGGGGGGCTCATTTTTGTTTGG
>CAMIVJ010000470.1 GCA_946401765.1 uncultured bacterium
TGTAGAACACCCTCACGCCGTCCATCCATAAGGCAACTTGGTCGTCGAAGTTGCCTGCGAACGTCCACGTTCCCGCATCGTCCTCATCGACGTAGAACTGGCCGCGCACGGCGAACGCGCTCGAATTCATCGGTGCCTGGTTGCTGCCGAAGCTTCTGGTGAGCATCTTCAGATGAGACGCTACGGACGGCATCGCGCCGTTGTTCGTGACGTACGCATAGCCGGCATCAGAACTTCCTTGCCCGCGCAGCGCCGCATATTCCACAAGTCCCTCGCCGGAGATGCCGAGCGATGCCGAAGTGCCCTCCTTCAGCTCTAGGCCGGCCGCGAATCCTGCGAATCCCGAGAGGTTGACGGTTGCATTCGCCGCGGTGTCAACCGTCCACTTGCCGTTCACGATGCCCTGGAAGTCGCTCGACGTCACATAAGTGCCCTCGCCGGTGATCGTTACCTCGGAAGATCCGAAGTGCGGCGTGTAGCTGTGCGTGACGGTATTGCCGTTCAGGTCGATCGTCAGCTCGCCGGGATTGTCCATGTCCTCGCCAGTCGCCACGAGCATGCCGTAGTACCCGACGCTGTGGTTCGCGGTCGCCTTGTAGAGGCCGCCCTGGAGGTTGGCGTGCGTATTGCCATACTTCATCCTGGCCGAGGTGAGTCCACCATCGCCGAGGTCGAGTTCGCCGCCCGTCATCGTGAAGCGCTCGTCGGTGTTGTCGTATATGTAGCTCGTGCGGGAACGTACGTTTATGCCCTTCACGTTCATCAGACCGTCCGTGAGCGTAAGATAGCAGAGCGGGCAGTCGTACGCCGCGAGGAAGGTCGCGGCCGTGCAGTTGAACGTGCCGCCGTTCACGATCACCTCATGGTTGTATGAGGAGGCGCCGCTCCACTGGCCGATCGTGCCGCCGGACGTGAGCGTGAACGTGGAGCCAGGCCCAACCTCAATGACGGAATCCTTGGGCGAGGCGTTCACGGTTGCCAGCTGCAACGTCGCCGCAGTGAGGCTTGCGCCTTCGCCGAGCTTGAGGTGCGAAGGATAATCGCCGCTGCCCACGTAGAGCGTGCCGCTCGTCTCCCAGTTGCCCGCCGGAAGCGTCGTCGTCTGCCCGTCGCCGTTGTTGTAGAAGTACATGTTCGCCGGGCGGGCGGCAGCAAGCGCCTGCGACACCACCGCGTTCGCCGCGCCGGAGTGGAATGTGAGCGTGCCGCCCGTGACGCCGGAAACATCAGGCGTTGTCGCGTTCGGGAAGCCAGCCTCCTCGCCCATGCCCCACCAGAGCGTGCCGCCCGTCTGGGCGATCGTCATCGGCACATTGGACCAGTCCGCGGCCGCGCCCACATGCGCCGTGCCGCCCGACACCGTGAGGTTCAGATTCTCCGCAGCCGTGGGGTTCACCTGGAAATCGCCGCCCAAGACGGAGTAGCTGCCCTCGCCCGCCATCGTTCCCGTCATCTTGTGCGTTGCGGCCGAGACCGTCACCGCGCCTTCGTTCGTGAACGCCGAGGAGAACGTGAGAACCTTGTCGCCGCGCAGATCTGCGGACGTTCCTTCGCGCACGGTCACCGGCGCGTCCTGCACGTTCGTATCGGCACCGGACGACTTGAAGCCCACGCCTTCGCCCGTCACCACCACCGGCGCCTTGCGTCCTGTCGCGCCCCAGTAATGCAGGCGCGAGCCCGACTTCATCTCCACGCCCTTCGGCACGTTCATCGCAGTCGCGCCCTCGAAGCCCATCATGCCACCTTCCGCGAGCACTATCTTGCCGATCGCCACGTCCGCGTTGTTGAGGTTGAGGCCGCAGTTGACGGATTCGTCCACGTGCGTCTTGACCGTAAGCGTCACCTCGTCGGATCCGGTGAGCGAAGTGTTGCCGGCGTACGTCGCGTTCGAGGATTTCCTCAGGTCGATGCGGCTCGTGCCCGCGATGGTGGCATCGGCTGCCACCTCAATGCGTCCGAGCTGGAAGTGCCAGATGCTCTGGTGCAATTCGCTTTCATCGGTGATGGCGCCGCGTCCGTCAACGCCCTCGCCCTTAATGACGACGGTCTGGTTCTGGAGAACGGCGCCGCGGCCCGTGTCGCCGGATCCGGCCAGTTTCGTGTTGAGGTCTAGCGTGGCGCCATCCTCCACCACGACGCGCGTTTCATCAGATCCGAGCATGCCGAACGTCGCCGAATTGCCGAGGCGCGTCACGCCGGCCTTCAACACGACGCTGGTGGGATTGACGAATCCGCCGCCGTCGAGAACGAGCGTGCCATTGCCCTCCTTCACCGCGATGGGCGCGTCGATCTTGGCCGAGCCGCGCAGAGTGTAGTCTGCATCGGCGTTGATGGTCACGGGGCCGCTCTTGACGGACTCCGCCACGGTGACGGTCTTGAGCGCGGCCGCGTCCGTGAACCAGAGAGGCAGATTCGGGAAGAACGGCAGCAGCGTCTCGTCGCCGCCGAGGCGCGTCCACGCCAGCACGGACGCGTCGCCCGTCACCGTCTCGTCCGTAGCGCCCGCCCACACGAGCGAACCGCCCTGGTTTTCGCTCCCGGTGATCGTCACCTGCACCTCGCCGTCCTCGCCGAGGCCAATCGTGCCGGAGGTCGTCTCGCCTGCCGCGCCGGTGAACTCGACGGCGAGATGCCCCGCGGCGCCGGCGGGAAGGTTCGACGTGGAGATCGTGTAAACGGAGCCCTGCGGCACGGAGTTCGGCATGTCGAACTCGATGGTGGCGGTGCCAGAGCCAGGCGCCGCCGCGAGCGCG
>CAMIVJ010000471.1 GCA_946401765.1 uncultured bacterium
TCATCACGGACCACAACGTGCGCGAGACGCTCAACGTGGTGGACCGCGCCTACCTCGTCTACGACGGGCGGCTCCTGTGCGAAGGCACAAGCGATTATCTTGTCAACGACGAAGACGCCCGGAGGCTATATCTGGGCGAGGATTTCAGAATGTAGAGTCAAACGAACAACAAAGCAAGGAGGTACTGATATGTCCATAGAAGTTACGATGCGCCACAGCGACGTGAGGATCGAGTCTCTTAAGGACTACGCCCAGAAGCGCATGGAGAAGCTGCAGGTTGCCTTTCCTAAGGTGACGAAGGTTTCGATTGTGATTGACGTCGACGTGAAGAAGCACATGTACATGGCCGAAGTGGTGGCAAACCGCCTCGGCGAAGTTGCAGTGGGCGCGAAGGAGTTCAGCGAGAGCGGCAAGAGCGTCATCGACGCGGCCGCCGCGCGTGCCGAGCGCCAGCTGCTGAAGATGCGCGTGAAGGCGCGCAAGGGCAACGTGCGCGCCGCGCGCGCCGGTTCGCCCCGCAACTGAGGCCAGGGCGATCGGCCGTGGCCACTGCTGGGCAGAGCGTCTGCGAGACGACCTTCACCCTCCGCGAGTTCGTCGCGGAGGGCGGGGAGCGTCTTCGCATGGAGGTGGTTGTTGGCGGCGCGGGCCTCTCGCACGAGGTGCCCGAGCCGATGTGCAACCGCCCGGGGCTCGCGCTCACCGGCTTCTACGGCTTTTTCGCGTGGCGCCGTCTCCAGGTGATCGGCCAGGCAGAATGGGCCTATCTCGAGAGCCTGGAGCCGTCCGTGCGCCTCGAGCGCGTAAAGGCGCTCTTCGACCGCGGCGCATACTGCCTCATATTCGCCTGCGGAATGCAGGTGCCGCCGGGAATAGCGGCGCTTGCCGAGCAGAAGGGCGTGGTGGTGTGCCGCACGGAGCTTCTCACCCGCGTTTTCTTCCACCAGGCGGCGTTCGTGCTCGAAAGACTGCGAGCGCCGAAGGTGCGCCTCTACGGAACCACCGTTGAGGTGGCGGGGCTAGGGGTGATGCTCGAAGGCAAGCCCGGGCTTGGCAAGAGCGAGACTGCTCTGGGGCTCGTGAAGCACGGAAACGCGCTGGTGGCGGACGACCTCACGTGCCTGCGCAAGGACGTGGCGAACAACGCGCTCTTCGCCTCCGCCTCGCCCGCCACGCGCAACTACATGGAGATCCGAGGCATCGGGATCATCCATCTTCCGAGCGTGTTCGGCGTCACTGCCGTGCGCGCCGAGAAGAAGCTAGACCTCGTGATAACCTTCAAGAGCATGAAGGACACCGAGGGCGAGCTCGACCGCACCGGGGAGGAGCGCCAGATGCGCACGATCCTCGGCGTGGAGGTGCCGCAGATCACGATCCCCGTCTCCGCCGGGCGTGATCTCGTGAATCTGGTGGAGACGGCCGCGCAGCAGTACAAGCTGCTCGCGGCTGGCCATGACGCCGTCAAGGCGCTCGACGCGCAGCTATGCGCGCGCGCCATGCAGAACGCCGCTGGCCAAGTATGACGATTTTAGCTAAAGGAGAAATGCCATGGCTGACAAGGAAAAAAAAGAACTCGTGCTGCTCAACAAGTACGGCCTCCACGTGAGACCGGCGGGCCTCTTCGCAAAGATAGCCTCGCGCTTCGACGCGGAGGTCGAGGTGGAGAAGGACGGCAACGTGGTGAGCGGCAAGTCGATCATGGCGCTCATGACGCTTGAGGCCGTGTGCGGTACAAAGCTCGTGGTCACAGCCTCGGGTCCGCAGGCCAAGCAGGTGCTGGAAGAGCTTGAGGCGCTGGTGCAGCGCAAGTTCGACATCCCCGACGAGCAGTGAGCGGAAACGCCGAGCAGGAGGGGGCGAAACCGGCCATGGTGACAGTGGCCGGCATTGCTGCGTCCCGCGGATTCGCCGCGGGGCCGGTTTTCGTGCACCGTCCGGACGACATCATATCGGTTCCCGAGTACGAGATACCGCCAGAGCGCGTGATGTCCGAGCTGGACCGCTACCACGCGGCCCGGGCCGAGACGCGTGCGCAGATAGAGGCGCTGATCGCGCAGTTCAAGGACGGCGATGGACGTGGCACGGATGTTTTCGTGAACCATCTGGCCATTCTCGACGACGCCGCCATGACAGCGTCCGTGGAGCGGCTGGTGCGCGAGACCCGTCTCAACGCCGAGGCTGCGCTGCGGCGCACGGTGGCCGAGTTTCGCGCCGCGTTTGGCCGCATGCACGACCCGTATCTTCGTGAGCGTGTGCGCGACGTCGACGACGTGGAGCGCCGTCTGCTGCGCGTGCTTCTTGGTCGCGATGAAAACCTCTTTTCCCAGATAACCGAGCCTGTCGTAGTTGTGGCTGCCGACCTCGCGCCGTCCGAGACCGTGGCACTGCGCCGCGAGCTTGTGCTGGGCTTCGCCCTCGACCGCGGCTCCGCGACTTCCCATGTGGCGCTGCTCGCACGCGCGCTCGGAATACCCGCCGTGGTTGGCCTTGGCGACGTCTCCGCGCGCGTGAAGCCAGGCGATGACATTCTCGTGGACGGCACGAACGGCGCCGTCACGGTCAATCCTGACGTAAAGACATGCGCAGAGTTCGCGCGCCTTGTGCGCCGTGAACGCGAGCTGTACGCTCTTCTGAACGAGGACAAGGCAAAGGCCGGCGCAACGCGCGACGGCGCCCCGGTTCGCTTCTGCGCCAACGCCCAGCCAGGCGTGCCCATGGGCGGACTTGCCGCGTTCGGCGCCCAGGGAGTGGG
>CAMIVJ010000472.1 GCA_946401765.1 uncultured bacterium
ATCTTTATCGTCCCCGTTTGCGTAACCCTCAAATTCCTGGCGTAGCATTGGCAGTTGTTGCCGCTACCCACGTTGATTTCCACGGTCAAGGTCTTGCCGTTCAGGTTCAGTTCCCCGTAGTCGTTCGCGTCGTTGCTGCCGAAGTGAAGCCAGCCGCCCTCGATCGTCGCGTCATCTATCAGAACGATGTCCTGCATCCATGTGTTGCTGAAGTCCGTGTCCCATGCCGCGTTCTGATTGGCGCCGCGGACTTTGATCGTGCCGCCGAGTTCGTAATTGTAGATGCTCCCGTTGATGTTGGTGTTGAAGTCAAGGACCGCACCCTTCTCGATTCGGATGGTCTGCGTCTTGTCGCCGATTCCGAACGGATTACGGTTCGCGGCATTTGCCGTCCAGATGTCGCAGATGACCGTCCCGGCTTTCACGTGCGTTCCGCCCGTGTAGGTCTGCCCCGTCCTGCGGGCACGGAACACGCCGGTTCCCTCCTTGACGAACCGCAGCGTTCCAGAAAGCGCGATTCCGCCGTTATCCGAGGTTATGCCGTTGACGAACTCGTCGCCTTCCACGACGGTCAACACGAAATTGCCGCCCGAGCCCTGCGCCGAGCTGTCGGTCACGGACCATGCGTTAATCACGCTCCAGTTGAGCGCCGTCATCTCCAAGTCGTTTCCGCAAAGGTCGATGGAGCTCCCGGGCGCGACCTTTGTTAAGTCTATTCCGTTCCAGTTGACGTCCGTTGTGAGCTGCACGTTGTCAAACCGGATCAAGTGGTAGGTCAGTGATGCGCTCTCGGGGAAGGAGAACGCCGTCTGGCCGGCGATGACGATTGTCGTGTCCGCGCCGGGCAAACCGCCCTCGATCGTCACCCCGGAGCTGTTGGCGCAAAGCCAGTTGTTCGTGTCGGAAAGGTCTCCCGCCGTGCCGGCGCCGGTCCAGGTCGCCGTCGCCACGACGTCATCCCGCAGGAACACCGCCTTGAACTCGGCCGGCATGGACGTCCTCACGGAAACCGTCGCGTCTGACGCCGTGCCGGATGCCAGCAGTCCCAAGGGGCCTTCCCAGTGGTCGAACAGGTATCCAGCCGCCGCCGTCGCCGTAAGGGTCGTCGCCACAGGCGTACCGAACGTGCCGTCAACGGAGACCGTCGCGCCGGGCGTGCCCTGTCCGATGGCAACCGTTCCCTGTCCCTCGCTCGTCGCCGTCACCGTGAACGTCGTCGGCACGGGCACAGCAACCTGCACTGCCGCGATCGCGCCACGGTACTTGTTCTTGTTGCCGAGATTCACCACGCTCACATCTACGCGGCCACCCGTATCCTCAAGCAGCACGGGGCCGATCTTCAGGTAGTCGCCGCCGTGTACCAAAGTGTTGTCCACGGCGTTTGCGGAGCTTCCCCATGCTCCACTACCCTCCTGGACGACATTCGCCGAATACGTGTATGTCACGCCGTTGACGGTGACCGGCTCGAAGGTTCGACTCCTGTTGTCCGTTGACAGATAGACGTAAACCCAGCAGTAGCCCGGGAATCCATTCGCGGCAGTCAGTCCGCTTATCGAACACGAATGGGCGGAATCGTCAAGATAGCTGTAGAAGAGGTTGCCGCTCGTCACGGTCGTCCCGTTCGCCCACGTATGGTTGCAGGTGTGCGCGAACGTCACGCTGCCGGGATGGGCTACACCATCGTTCCACAGGAATCCGGTCTGGGCTTCCTGCTCGCGCGCGTATGTGTTGTTCCAATAGTCGCCTGCGACGGGAACAGCGCCGTACGTATCCGTCCCCGAAACCGGACCGTAGTCTTTGTCGTTCTTATTCTGTCCGCCGGAGAAGTTGACGGAGAGCGTATAGTCGCAGCGTTCACCGAAGTCGATCTGCACGGCGGAAAGCGAACCGTGGTATTTCGTGGTCGTTCCATCCGATGCCGCCGCGTACGAGATGGTCACGGTTCCGTCGGTTATCTCCACGCCTTCGATCTTCAGGTAGTCGCCGCCAAGCACCAGCTTGTTGTTCTGTGCGTGCGTGTAGCTGCCCCACGACGTCGTGCCCGCCGTCACCGCGCCGTTCGCGTAGGTGTAGGTCGTCCCGTTCACGGTCTTTGGACAGAACACGGCGCCAGCCTTCGACCGGTCTGAAGCGCAATAGATATAGACCGTGCAAGTGGAGGGAAAGCCGTTTTCCGCCGTCAGTCCCGACAGGGTCAGCGTCTGCTCGGCAGATCCATCGAGAAACGAGTTGAAGATGTTGTCCGTCGTGGAACTCGCGCTTACCGAATAGGTGCAGCTGGCATTCCACGACGCCGACACGCCCGCCGCGACGGTGCCGTCGTTGAGCTTGATCGACGACGCGCTCGCCACGCCACTTCCGTGCGTGGAGGAATGCGTCTGGAAGTTGTTCCAGTTGTCGCCGGCGACTGGCAGCGCGCCAAAGAGCGCCGAACCGCTCACAGTACTGAAGGCCGAATCGCCCGGATTCGTCGGCGAATCCCTCGGCCCGGCAAAGTTGATAGAGATCGACTTTGCGCTGTCGGCTAGCGCAACGCCTGACGCCATGCAGAGCAACATACCAATGGACTTGAGTTTCATAATGGCCTTCCTTTTTGTTCTCACCTTTGTGAGTGCAATTCTCAATTGACTTGGTGATATTATAGTACACACCCCTCTTTGAAATCAAGGGGTATCTGAACCTTATATCGCCTTGCCGGGCGGGGTGGTCTTCCACGCGCCGCGCGTGAAGTCGGGGATGTCCTGCGCCTG
>CAMIVJ010000473.1 GCA_946401765.1 uncultured bacterium
CCGACGTATCCTTCCCCGTGACCATTGCCCAGCAGAAGCAGCAGGGCGTCACCAAGCTCCATGTGTGAAGCAACTCGGGCGGCGTCACGCCCGTCGCCGCGAACGACGACTCGGTTGAAGGCTACATCGAGTTCAATCCTCTCAACTACAGTGGCAACGACACCGCCACCGCCGGCGCGATCTCCGAGCCTTGGAGCGGCAACATCTACGGATTCAACGACACTTTCAACACAAGCGGCTCAAGCGGGCACGGCTGCTTCCAGCTGATGCGCAAGTTCTCCGACGCGACCGTGTTCCCGCAGGGCGAAGTCCTCTTCGCCTACAACAACTGGGGCAAGGGAACAGGCGACACGCAGCCGCGCGCGATCGGCATCGGAACGCTGGCGGACTTCGGCAACCTCGGCTACAACACGACGAAGACGTTTGACCGCACGTTCACCTACGGCGAAGACGGCACGGACGCCGGGAACATTTCCTCCCCCGCCTACTCGCTCATCCACATCGGCTTCTGGGTGAAGTATGCGGACGGCGCACCTTCTCGCGCGGCCCTCGCCGACGCCGTCTGGTCAAGCACCGCCGACGCCGCGTTCGCCACGGCCGGCAACTGGACTGCGGGCGGCGGCGCGGCCACAACGCTCGCGGACAGCAACCTTCTCATCCCCGAGAGCGCCAACCAGACCTTCACGTACAACGGCTGGGATCCGATAAGCCTGCCCTCGTCGACGCTCATGGTGGACGGCAAGGCCACCTTCCCCGAGGTTGGCGGCATCTACTTCGCCGGCCTCGACATGGCGCAGACGGGCAAGCTGACGTTCGATCCCGTGAAGTTCTCCATCCGCACGGTCGCGCCGCCCACGTTCGCGGCGGGCGCGAAGCTCGCGCTCACATCGAACTACGCATCCTCCACTAAGGGACGCTTCCTACTGATGACGTGGAACAACGGCTCGCTCGACATGACCGACGCCGAGCTGAACGCCCTCTTCGACGCCACGAGCGCGAGCGGCGCAGACGTCAAGGTGTGGGCCGAGAACCTCGCGCAGGGCGGACGCCTCTGGCTTGACCTCGACTACTCGGCCACGAAGGCGCGCATGAACGTTCTCTGCGTGGGCGATTCGATCACGCACGGCAGCGACTCCACCTACGGCAACTGGCGCATCTTCCTGATGAAGCTCCTCGCCGCAAAGGGCTACGCGCCGGTCGGCAAGGGCCACCGCTTCGACCAGAGCCACGACATCTGCGGCGCGACGATGCCCGACGAGTGGATATACCACTCCGGCATCAGCGGCCAGCGCCTCATCACGAAAAACGGCGGCGGCACGATCGACCAGATCGAGGCCACTCTCGACCAGGCGGGCGACGTGGACTTCG
The DNA here is from genome assembly GCA_946401765.1 of uncultured bacterium. GTDB lineage: Bacteria > Verrucomicrobiota > Kiritimatiellia > RFP12 > UBA1067 > RUG572. The sequence goes on from CAMIVJ010000473.1 coordinate 1,369, forward strand.
TTCTCGTGAAGCTCGGCACGAACGACATCAACTCGAACGGCTCCAGGGCAGAGGAGCTCTTCCCCGTGTGGAAGGAGCTCGTGTGGAAGACGCTAAACCAGAAGCCGCACGCCAAGTTCATCGCGGGCGCGGTTGTGGACATCGCCTACAATGCGGCCCTGGACGCGCAGGTGGTTGCGTTCAACACGATGATGAAGAACGCCGCACAGGACGACACCTTCCCCGCGAGGCGCGTCTATTTCGCCGACCTCTACACGCCCTGCTACCGCTACGACCAGGGCGGCAACTACATCACGGGCAGCTTCTATGACGCGACGAACCTGCATCCCGACTGGCCGGGCGAGATCAAGATGGCCGAGACCTACTGCGCCGCAATCGAGGGCGCAATGGCCGAAGACGCCAGCTTCGTTCCCGGCGCGGCAGAAACTGACGTGCCTACTTCGTCCGGAGCCGAGAACACCCTTCCGAGGTCGTTCCTGAATGGTCTAATGCGCGCCCGCGTGCTAGACATCGCCGCGTGCAACGGCATGGTCCTCAGCGACTACGGAATGGTGCCGTACTCCTTCAAGAACGACGCCGCGCCGGCAAGCGACCTCTCGCGCGTCGGCTACTACATCGAGCTCAAGCGCCGGAACAACGCGCAGAGCGACTACCACGGCCTCGTGCGCTGGCTGTGGGTGTCGATGGACGCCTTCGGCGACCGCACGCTCGACGACGTTGGCGTGCCGCTCTTCAAGTACAACCAGACCGTGGTGCGCCGCATGCGCGTGATTTCCAACATGCCCGGCATTGAATCTACGGCTGCCGACGCGACGGGCGTATCCGGATGGGTGGAGTTCTGGCCTAGCTCGTACTCCAACGGCGCAAGCGGAATAGAGGGTGCTGTGGCAAAGGCATACGGCTTCGACTGGAACGACACCCGCTCCAACAACATGTCCGGATACGGCGCGATGCAGGTGCACCGCTTCACGCCCGGCGCGGCAAATTCGGCGCAGGTGTTGTTCAGCTTCAACCGCTGGACGACAAGCGGCTCATGGGAGATCGGCCTCGGCAACTTCTCCCACCAGAGCCTCGGCTCGGTCGACTGGACGTTCACCGGCGATCCCGGCAAGGGCATGACCGAGACGATGGCGGCCGACGCGTACGAGGTGGCGAGAATCGAGATCTGGACGGCGTCGATGGCGAACGACCCCGACGCGCCGACGGCCGCGCTCGTGTATGTCGACGGCGTCGAAGACAACGGCGACACCGCCACAGTCACAGGCACGCTTGCAGACTTCGGCTTCGGAGCCGAAAGCGCGAAGATCTCCCTTGAATGGTCGTACGACCCTGCGTTCGCCACCATCGCAGGGACGGCTGAGCTCGGCGAGATCGAC
>CAMIVJ010000474.1 GCA_946401765.1 uncultured bacterium
GGGATGCGTCAGCCCGCGCCGCCTGGCTGGAGTGTGGGGTCTACGTCCACCAACATCGCGGCGTCGCCGAAAGGCGAACGCCTGTAGAACGCAAGGCCGGCGATCATCGCCGCGTTGTCGCCGCAGTACTTCGGCGCGGCGAGAAGAAGCGGCACGCGCATCTCGGCGGCGACTTCCGCAAGCTTCATGCGAAGGCGCCCGTTAAGCGACACGCCGCCGCCCACAACGAGCGCACGATAGTCGCGGCGGGAAAGCGCCGTCCGCGTGCGGTCCGCAAGCGTGCCGACGATCGCCTCCTGGTATGCCGCCACGAGCATCGCCTTCTCGCGGTCATCGCGCGGCGGCTGCTTCTTCACGTGGTAGAGGAGGGCCGTCTTGAGCCCCGAGAAGGAAACGCACAGCTCGGCGTCAAGGCCGGCAAGCGCGGCCGTGCCGGCTCGCGGCCTGCCCGAGGGGAAGCGCGGCATTGGATCATGCACCTTGACGTCCGGCGGGTAGGCGAGCGCCTTCAGCGCGTCGGCGCGGGAGAAATCTTCAACGCCGTTCCAGTAGCCCTTCGCCCATCTGTCGATCACGGGCCCGCCCGGATAGCCGAGGCCAAGAAGCTTCGCCGCCTTGTCGAACGCCTCGCCCGCGGCATCGTCGAGAGTCTGGCCGAGAATCTTGTACTCGCCGTAGCGGGGCATTTCAAGCCATGTTGTATGGCCGCCGGAGACTACGAGTCCCAATGCGGGCACCACGTCTTCAGGCGCAGGCGCATTGGCGCCATCGGAAGAGTCCACTAGAAACGGCGTGTGCAGATGCGCCTCGATGTGGTTCACGCCGATGAGCGGCACGCCGAGCGCCATCGCAAGACCCTTTGCGGCGTTGAGACCCACCAGGAGCGAACTTGCAAGGCCAGGGCCGTACGTCACAGCCACCGCGTCGATCGGCTCGCCGCATCCCATGGCCTCGCGGACTATGCCGGATATCTTCTCCACGTGCGCGCGGCTCGCCACCTCCGGCACAACGCCGCCCCACGGCTGATGCAGCGGAATCTGCGTGTAGACGACGCTTGAAAGCACGCGGCGGCCGTCCTGCACTATTGCGCACGCCGTCTCGTCGCAGCTCGTCTCGATTCCAAGAATGTTCACTTGCCATCCACCTGATCTGCTACCAGAACTTCCACCACGCCTTCTTCACGGGCTCCACGCCGCCGGCGTCCTTGTAGAGCTCGCGCACGCGCGCCGCGCCTGCGACGTCGGGGTCGAGCATCTTCTCGTGCGTGTGGAACTCGAAGACGTCCGGCAGGCTCCAGAACTCGGAGCGCACGAAGGCGTCCTGCGTCATGCGGTGAAGCACCACCACCTCGCCCGTTGGCAGCACGGAGAGCTTGGGCGCCGTGACGCGAAGAAACGGCCCGAGGTCTGTCGTGGCCCATTCGCGATTGGACGCCCCCTCGTCGCGCGCCTTGAGGAAGAGATGCTCCATGCGGTCGCGGTGCCAGTGCACAAGCTCGAACACCCTCTTGAGGTCGTCGCGCTCGGTGAACATCTGAAGAGCGTTGCCGCACTTCATGCCGGGCACCAGGTCGAACGTGCAGAGGCGGCTTTCGTAGCGCGTTCCCGCATGCACCAGAACAGCGCGAGCGAAGTAGCGCGTGGCCTGGTTGAACGGAAAGTGGTCCGCAAGGAACGTCTCGAGCTTCTGCCCTTCGCCGGAGAGCAGCTTGAAGCCGGCGGTGAAAGAAATTTTGCCGCCCTTCTCGTACTGGTATCGGTCGTTCGCGCGATAGAGCTCCACTATGAGACGGTCCGGCGAGGTGTTCGTGCTGCAGTCGATGACGTCGGCAGAAGCGTTCGCCACGTCCACCACGCCCCGTATGCGCTCGCCCTCCACGAACACGTCGTGGTCGAGCTTGAGCGTGACGGTGATCTCGCTTGGCGTGGCCGCACGGGCGGCCACGCATGCGAGAGCGGCGAGGAGCAGCAGAGCTCTTTTCATCTAGAACCTACTGTCTCTTGTTCCTTGGACACTCGGCGCACGGCGGCGCCAGGGGCGCCTTGTAGCCGGGCTTGTCCACCGGACGCTTGTTCACGTACATCATGTACACCGCGTTGTCGCGCACGTCGCCGAGGCCCTGGCGCAGGCCCGCGCCCTCCTCGGGGAAGAGGCGCACGAGCTGCGTGGCGTGCGAGAGCACGTCGCAGCAGTACTGGCTCGAGAACGTTCCGATGTCCTTCTGGCGCCAGAGGTCGCGCACGCGCCAGCGCCCAGCAAGGCCAAGCGAGTCGAAGTCGGCCGTGATGCGGGTGGGGATGGCGTAGGTGTTGAAGAGCGCGAGCACGATGGAGCCGTCGCTCATCGGCTTCGCCCACACTTCGGCGCGCGGACCCTTCGCCACGCACGCGGCCTGAGCGCCAAGCTCGTCCTGGCTCGTCTCAAGCACCTCGTCGTTCGTCAGAAGCGAGCGGGTGAAGTCGTCAAGCTGCGTGAGGTCGCATCCGATCAGTAGCGGCGAGCAGAGTATCGCCCACATGGACATGTGGGTGTACTGCTCGTTGGGCGTGAGGCGCGTGGGACGCAGCTTCCCCCATCCGAGGCGGCCGACGACGAGCATGTCGGGGTCGTTCCAGGCGCCCGGTCGCGCGTACGGCCACGAGTCGATCTGCTGGTGCATGATTGAGTTCATGGAGGCCCACGTGTCGGTGATGTCGCCCGTGGTGCGCCAGCAGTTTCCGCCCACGCTCTCGCCCCATG
>CAMIVJ010000475.1 GCA_946401765.1 uncultured bacterium
CTGCACGCCATGACCGGGCGCAAAGACATTGCCTTTCAGCACCTCGGGCTTGAAGCGGACGAACCGGTATGTGTCCGTCGGGAGCGCCGCACTCGAGGGCGTGCGCGGCGGGACATCCGGAGCGGCGGAAGGCGCAGCATGCGATCCTGCCTCGACGTACACGATCACGTTTTCAAGTGGCTTCACGGGCAGCTCGGTGCAGAAATCGCCGAGCGGGCGCTCCGTCGCATCGACACGGCGGAAGCGCAGAAGCCGCCCGTCCGCGCCCTTCAGCGACAGCCTGCCCTTCTTGCCCGAGCGCTCGCCCACAAGCATCACCAAGCCCCTGCCGTCGAGCGCGGGCATGACTCCGGCGGAGACAAGCGCCGCATCCGTCAGCTCCATGCCGCGCCATTCGCGCGCCTTACCGTTTTCCGGACCGCGCGGGACGATTCGCCACAGCAGCGGCACGCGCTCGGCGAGCGCCCACCGGAAGGCGGCGTCCTCGCCCTGCCCTGACTGGGTGGTGATCGTGTACGACCACTTGAAGTCGCCGTTCTGGTCGCGGACGAAGTTCGTCCACCAGTAGTTGTTCATCGGCCACGCGTAGATGTACGTGTGGTCGTACTTCGCTATGTAGTCGAACTTGTGTTCGCCGAACAGCTTGCCGAACTGCACGAACGGCGTCGTCGGCGAGGAGAGCAGAATGCGGTAGTCGCCGTCTTCCGCCGCGGCGAAGTTCTGCACGGTGTTCCACGCGCTCGCAGTGCCCTCTAGCTGGTTCTCGCCCGGATGGACCAGTCCGCCGGGCACGTCGAACGCCAGCTTCTTCCCGTTGAACGGGAACGCCACGTAGAACGACGAGGGATGGCCCGACTTCGTGCGCCGCAGCGTGTAGGCGAGTTCGATCGCGGGCCGGCCGCGCATCAGCCGTATTTCGACGGAGAAGCCCGACGATCCCTCCTCGGGGAAGTCGGCGGTGAACTTCACGCTGTCGTAGATTTCATTGCTCTCGCCGCGGACGGGCTTGAAGTTGGCGCAGCCCCTGCGCGTGAACTTGCAGTCCTCGGGCCTGTAGCTGGCGAGCTTGTGGATTTTCCAGCGGTCCGGAAAAGTCTCGTAGATGATCTCGCCCAGCCGCTGCGGCGCATTCGGGTCCACCAGCTCGCGCTGGCGGCGCTTGTCGAAGATGCTCGTGACAACGCCCTTCTGCGCGTCGACCGCGATGCGGTAGAATTCGTTCTCCAGCGCCGCGGGAGCTCTGCCGTTCCTGGGCGCGCCGCCGACCTCGAGCCGATAGGTGCGGTAGCCGCAGGGCGGCAGGCTGCGCGCGAAGACGCGGTAGTAGCATCCCTCGCCGCTGCCCCACGGAATCTCCCTGCGCGGACGCACCTGAAGCGCCTCGCCCCTCTCGTCGACGAAGCGGAAGTCGGAGCCGTCCGGGATGACGCCCTTGTCGATGAATATCTCGGCGAAGCCGTCGCGGGTCCAGGGCAGCGAGTTGAACAGCGTGAGGGTGGCGTGGTCGGCCTCGCGCGCGAGTTCCGGCAGCATCATCGCGGCAGCAGCCTCGCCGGCGAAGCGCGCGCCGCGCTGGGCTGTCCAGGCAAAGGCCGCCTTGCTGCGCCAGCCCTCGAGCGAGTCCCAGCGGAGCGGATCGCTGATGGACGCGCTCGACCCCATCGTGTGCTCGCCCCAGTAGAGCAGGTTCTCGCGCGTGTCGGCGATCAGCGGCGCGATGGACGAGGACAGGGGCTTGCCGCGCAGGAGCGACATCGCGAAGACGCCTTCCGCGGCCAGCAGCTCGCGCTGCGCCTTGATCGCCTCGCCCGTCTCCATCGCGGAGGTGCCGAAGCCGTCCGCCCACCAGTCGGGATAGGCGGCGCGGTGCACTTTGACTTTCTTGAGCGCCTCGGCGTCCCGCGCAACATGGTCCATGAACATCGAGGCCGTCGCGCTCACCAGGCGCACCTTGTGCCTGCCCGACTCGTTCCAGCGGCGGATGAAGTCGCACTGCTGCCAGTTCGGCGCCGAATCGTCGATGTAAAAGCCGCTGTAGGGAACGGCGAAGGCGTCGAATGGATAGCCCGCCCGGTCCAGCCGGTCAAGGTAGGCGTCCAGCTTGGCGGCGAATTTTTCAATGTCCGAATTGTGTATGCCCCACATGTTGCCTAGATGGTAGACCTCGGACCTGAACGCGAGCATCTCGCGTCCGCTCGGAGACTGCCAACGGTAGATCGTGGGATTGTCGAACGGCACCAGCGCGCGGTCGGAATTCTCGCCCATCCAGGTGTAGCGTATGCCGATCTCCGCGGCGTAGTCGGCCATGCACCACGGGATGCCGTGGACGTCGTCCTGCATCAGTGTTTTGATCGGAATGCCCTGCTCGTGCACAAGGCGCAGCTCGCGAAGTCCATGGCGCAGCGTCGCGTCGTCGCACACTTCGCCCATGTCGAGGAACATGCCGGTGACTTCGATGTTGCCCTTTGCTATCCAGCGCTTGAGGCGCGCCACCTGTTCGGGCGAGCGCGTGCGCAGGAAGTTGAGAACCGCGCCAGCGGTCTCGCACGTCCAGTGGAACTGCGCGTCGGCCGGATAGTCCGCCGTCATCTCGCAGTAGTCGAGCGCGTGGTCGATGTGCTCGACATAGTGCGAGATGATCTCCGACTGCGGACGCGCAAAGCCGATGTCCGAATGCGTATGCTGCACCAGGTACACGGTCGTCGGCCGCACCGCAGCGACAGGCAGCGCCGCCA
>CAMIVJ010000476.1 GCA_946401765.1 uncultured bacterium
TTTCTTCGGTCATCTCATTTTGCTCGTGGCGGGACGCCTCGTCCTACCGCACGATCGGCTTCGCTGAAACCGCTGCCCATTGTTGCCACGGGAACTACAGACACTTCACGAGCGGCTTGTACTTCGCGAGGTAAGCTGCGTTCTTCTCGTCGCCGCCGGGCGCGTTCGCCGAGTTCCACACCGGCGGCACGATGCCGCGCTCCACGCACTGGCGGCACGTCTCGATCTCGAGGAGGTGCGCGATGGTGAAGTCCACCACGTTCGAGACGGGGCCGATCGGCGTGGACAGCCCCGGCAGGTTCACCACGGCGTCGCCCACGGGGTTGTAGTTGTCAATGCACACGTCCGCGTAGTCGAAGAGGTTCTTGCCGTTCGGGTGGCGGATGAAGTGGTCCTTCGGCATCTCGTTCTGCCAGTACGAGCTCGCGACGGCGATGATCTTCGCGCCGCGCTTCCTGCACTCCTCCGCCGCGTCGATCGTCGCGGGGTTGATGCCGATGTTGTGGAAGAAGATCACGACGTCCCCTTCCTTGATGCCGTAGTACTTGATGATGGACGCGCCGAAGTTGACGGTGCGTTCCAGCTCCAGATACTTGAGCGCCTGGTTGAACACGGAGAGCGCCGTCTCCATGAGCGGGTTGATGTTGGCGAGCCCGCCTGCGCGGAAGAACATCTCGCCCATCGCGAGCGTGGTGTGTCCGCCGCCTGCGTAGACGTTGATGAGTTTGTCGGCGGCGATGGCGTCCGCCATCAGCTTCGCGGCGGCCTTGATGTTGGCCTCCTGCTTCTCGGCGACTTCGCGGATGTTCGCGATCGCCTTGTCGATGTAACCGAAGTCGTTCAGCATGTCTGCTCCTTTTTTTGCGTGCCGATATTCTACACTATTTTCACCGTTCGGGCAATGCCCTAATGGTACGCTCTTTCGGTTATTTTGTTGTGGCACGGGTGGCGGCGCGGATGAGTTCGAGGTCCTTCACGCTGTACGGCCGGTGGTCGGGGTGGAAGAGGTCGTGTTTCCACGGGCCTTTGAAATTCGGGGTGAACTCTCCGTTGGGGAGGTGCGTCTGCGCCTTGCCGTTGACGAGTCCCCACAGCATGCAGCCGATGCCCGTCTCCTTGTAGATGCGAAGAATGTTCGGCACGTCGCAGCCGGACGGACGAAAGAGCCATTCCGTGCAGATTATCGGTCGCCCCGCAACGGACATTTCCGCGATCTTCTTGCGGGTGCCGGCGGCGTTTCCGTAGAAATGGAATGTTATGATGTCGCTTTCGGCCATCGCGATCTTGTCGAACACGGGGTCGATGGGGCGAAAGCATGCGACGGTGAGAGGCTGCGACGGGGCTATTTCCCGCGCCCACCGGAAGCATTTGTGCATGAGGTCGATCGAGTATTTTCTAAGCCTGGGGAGTCTCATGCTGTTAGTAGGCTCGTTGTAGAGATCCCAGATGAAAATGCGCGGATCGTCCTTGTACCGGGATATGATGTCCTTGACGTATTTCTCCAATGCTCCGTGCGTGCGATAGTCGACCACCATCGTATGCCCCGGGGACGGCACCCAGCCCCACATGCCCCAGCCGGGCAAAGGATCGGTCTGCTTGCCCAGCTGCGGATCGGTCGCGGGCCAGAACGAACAGTCGTCGAAAAGAACAGGCATAACCTTGAGTTTCGCCTCGTCGGCGAGTTTGACATACCGTTCGAACGCCTCCCGGAACCAGACGGGATCCGCTTCATAGACTTTGTACTGCAAGAAGATGCGCACGCAATTGAAGCCAAGCCCCGTCGCCAGCTTGAACTCGCTGCGGATCAAGTCCGGCGAAAACGTTTCCTTCGCCCAGATTTCCACGTCGTTTATCGCGTTCGCCGGAACATGGTTGAAGCCGCAGTACCACGGATTCGTTCGTCCCCACTCGCGCGCCCGGGCGAGAGTCCAGCGCCTGCCTCGCTGAGGCGGATCGCCCGGCGCAAGAAACGCGCCCGTGCCGGCGTTTGCGAAGAAGCTCTTCGTCACGCGGTCGTAGAGTCCGACGGCACGGTCGTTCATGCGGCGGGCGGGCGTGAAGTCGCGCAGTTTCTCGCCCGCGTCCGTGCCGATCTTCGCCGAGTAGAGTCGGAATTGCCCTGACTTTCCATGCTTGCTGGCGTTCTTGAAAAGCCACAGCGAGTGGTGCGAGGCGGCGGAGCGGTCGGTCGCGAGCGCGCACAGCTCCGTGCCGTTTGCGTCGAACATCCGCGCCTTGCCGTCCGTACCGAGCGTGAAACGGTAGTCGCGCTCTTCCGTATCGTCCTTCGCGACCAGGTTCCACGCCGTGCCCGGCTCCTTCCCCTTCGCGCCGAAGAAGCGGAAATGGCCGTTCTGCATGATGAACAGCCAGCCGTGCGGATCCCACACGTCCTTGCCGAAGAGCGTGCATCCGTTCCCATAGACGCAACGCCCGAACGACATGTCTATAGTCGTATTCGCGCCGGCGTCAACGCCTGTGTCGATATACTGCCCGCCCGTGGATTCGATCCAGTCAATGGGGATGTATCCATCCGGCAGTTTCTCTGTGGCAAGTCCGCAGAACGCCATTGCGGCGGCACACGCCGCAGTCAGCATCATCCTATTCATTTCTTCATTCTCCGCTTGAGCAACCTAGTTCCTATCGCACGAAGATCGCAAGGCCGCGTTGAAAATACAAGCCGTCAGGTGCGCACACGAGATTTCCGCCTTTGATGGCCGGAACAAGCTCAAATC
>CAMIVJ010000477.1 GCA_946401765.1 uncultured bacterium
GACTTCGAGTTTCTGCGCTTCGACGACCACGACTACACCTTCCGCTGCACATTCGTGAAGGATGGTCTCTCCACCGCAAACGTGGCGGAGGCGTTCACGAACGTGCGCCACGCCGCCGTTTGGATGCCGGCCACTTACATCTCCTACATGGCCGACATCTCCCTCTTCGGCCCCGGAATGGGCGCTCACCATCTCGTCAACGTGGCCTTCCACTCGGCGAACGCTCTGCTGCTCCTCCTGCTGCTGATCGCATTGGCGCGCCGCATGGGCGCGGACGATCCTCCCGTGGCCATCTGCGCGCTCGCGGCGCTCTTCTGGGCGGTCCATCCGCAGCGCGCCGAGGCGGTGGCGTGGATCGCGGGGCGCAAGGACCTTCTATGCGGCTTCTTCACGCTCGCAGGCCTTCTATTCTGGTTAAGGGGCGGCTTCTTTGGCCGCGCCGGTGCATGGCTGTGCTGCGCGCTCGCGTGCATGAGCAAGCCAACTGCGATGTGCTTCCCGTTCCTCGCAATGGCCCTGGACGCCTTCGTGCGCGGCGATGCGCCCACAGCGTCCGCGTCTAACGCATCGCGTCCCTCCGCGCACGGCTGGATGCACGCCATCCTCCCGTACCTTCCCTGCCTCGTGCTCGCGGCCGCCACGGGCGCGCTCGCCGTATATTCGCAGACACACGCCGAAGGCTACGATGTGCGTCCGCTATTCAGCGCATCGCTTCCATGGCGACTCCTGAACGCCGCCGTTGCCGTGGGGCTCTCGCTATTCCAGCTTGTCGTGCCAGTGGGCATACACCTCGACTACCGCGCCGTACCTGGACAGTTTCCACTTAACGGCACTTTGGGACTTTGCTCGCTCGCGGCGGCCGTCGCGCTATTCGCCATGTGCCTAATGAAGCCGTGCGGCCGCGTACGCGTGGTACGCATATGCGCGCTTGTGCTTTTCTTCCTTGCCCCGCTCGCGCCCACGCTCGGCATATTCGGCAGTTTCGGAGAGCACGCGCGCGCCGACCGCTTCCTCTACATGCCGATGATGGCCGCTTCGCTGGCCGTTCTGATGCTGCCGCTTAGGCGTTCGCGCGTCTCATACGCCATAGGCGCGGCCGCGGTCATCGCCGTTCTCGCGCTGTCGTACCCGCTGGTGGCATCCTACCGCAACGACCACACGGCCTTCTCGCGCACGCTCGCGTGCGATCCCGACCATGGACGCGCCCTCGCGCACGTGGCAAGCGAGGAATGCGCCCGCTTCAGCCACATCGACAAGGGCATCGACCTCTACCGCCGCAGCCAGGCGCTGCGTCCGCGCGACGACACCGCCGCCCAGCTCTCATACGCCCTCATGATGCGCGGGCGCTCAGCCGACTACGACGAAATCCGCCGCCTCTGCGCGAAGTTCGCCTGCGACCACTCCCTCGACCGCAAGGGACAGGCCCTCGAGGCGCTAGGCACCACCGCCATGCGCCAACGCCGCTGGAACGAGGCCATATCTTGCCTCGAGGCGTCGATCAAGGCCCCGCTTCGCTTCTATTCCTCAGACGACGCCTTCCTCCGCCTGGGAGCGTGCTATGCCAACGTGCGCCGCACAGAGGACGCCATCCGCATATTCGAGCCGCTGACGCAATCACGCCGCGCCGACATCGCGCAGAACGCCCGCCAGGCCCTAGCCACGCTCAAGGCGAACCCGCAGGCAATTCTGTTCTTCTAGGGCATGCGGTGGCTCTCCCCATCGCGGCTCTGGATGGAACATTCGCGCGTGCGGAAGAGGTTCAAGGCAGCCATCCTAAGGCGCTTTCGCTGGAGACGCGGCGCGTGCGCCTGCATCATTGTCGATTTCGGCAAGCAATGCTCTTAGCGCGCCGGCCTTCTCGCGCGCCTTCGCGGCGCGCTCCATGGCGGAGTTGTCGCCCGCAAACTTCGCGTAGGCGTTGATGACCGTAGGAGCGGGCGTCTCAAGTTCCTTGATCGCGGCCTTCAGCTCCGCGATAAGCGGCGCGCACTCCGCGTCGCGTCCGAGCTCGCGCAGCGCCTTCACGCGCCAGTAGTCCATCTCGCCCGCGTGGATCCATCCCTTGAGCGAGTTTTCGAGTTCTGCCTTGTAGCCCTTCTCGTCGCCGAGCGCCTTTTTGCACTGCGCCATGAAGTAGCGGCTCTTCGGCTCCGTGCCCGCGTCGCCAGGACGCCCCGCCTGCAGGTTCGCAGGATACGTGGTCGATTCCGCGAAGTACTTGAGCGCGGTCTTGTAATCGCCCTTCGCCATCGCCGCCTTGCCAAGGCCGATGCACGACTCCACGAACGGCGCAAGCAGGCCATCCGCGCCCTCCCACACGTGGAAGCGGCGCGTCGTGAGGATATCGTGCGCCTCGGCGTAGCGCCCCACGGCGTTGTAGGTGTAGGCAAGGCGCAGCACGCACGCGTCGTACTTGTAAACCGTCGAACGGTACTTTTCCATAAGAGCAAGACGCTTAGGCGCGGGGATGTTGAGTTTCTCCGCGAGCTTGCCCGCCTCGTCGAGCGTGCGGAAGTTCGTTGGGTCGGCCTCAAGCGACTTGAGGTAGTATTCGTATGCCTCCTTGCTCGGGATCCCCGACGGCACGCCCGTGTTCGTGAAGTAGGTGCCGGGATGCGAAAGTGCAAAGCCGATGCAGCGCAAAGCGAGCGCATGGTTCGGATTCAGCTTCACAGCGACTTGCCATGACGCGAGCGCGGCGTCTTTCTGATCCATGTTCCAAAGGACTT
>CAMIVJ010000478.1 GCA_946401765.1 uncultured bacterium
GCTTGCCCTTGCGCTTCATCTCGCGGTTGATCGCGACGCGGCAGGCTTCGATCTGGGTGGCGGTGAGAAACCCGCGCGTGAGCGCCTTCAGGCCGAACTCGCCGTATGCGAGCTCGGTTCCGGAGGTCGCGTATCCGCCGCGGTTGCCCTTCGACTGCTTGCGGTACTTTACTCTCTTGGGCATCAAAGGCATGGCTTACCTACCTTCCTTGCGGTCTCCGCGCTCGCGGCGCTCGCCGCGTTCGCGGCGCTGGCTCATGCGAGGCTGGAAATCCTCTTTCTTGCAGATCCACACCTTTATGCCGATCTTGCCGGCGGTGGTGTTGGCCTCCGCGAAACCATAGTCGATGTTGGCGCGCAGCGTGTGCAGGGGCACCTTGCCCTCGCGGCTCCACTCGACGCGCGCGATCTCCGCGCCGTTGATGCGGCCCGAGGCGTGCACCTTGATGCCGTCCACGCCCATGTCCATCGCCACCTTCTGCGCGCGCTTCATGGCGCGCTTGAGGGCGATGCGCTTCTCCAGCTGCTGGGCGATGTTCTCGGCCACGAGCTGGGCGTCGGCGTCTGCGTCGCGCACTTCCTTGATCTCGATGTAGACTTCCTTCTTGGTCATCTTCTCGAGAGCCGTGCGCACGACGTCAACGTCCTGGCCCTTCTTGCCGATGATCACGCCGGGGCGCGCGCTGAAAAGCGACACCCTCACGCGGTTGGCGTAGCGCTCGATGAGAATCTTCGAGAGCGCGGCCTCGGCGAAGCGCTTCTTGACGTACTCGCGGATCTCCTGATCCTCCACGAGGAACGCGCCAAAGGTCTTCTTGGGCGCGAACCAGCGGCTGCGCCAGGCGCGGTTAACCGGCAGGCGAAAGCCGGTGGGATTGACTTTCTGACCCATTATTTGCTCTCCTTTTCGTCCGTCAGAACGACTTTGCAGTGGCAGAGACGGCGCGCGATGGGATGCGCCGAGCCGCGCGCGGTAGGCCAGAAGCGGCGTATGCGCACGGATTCGTCGAAGACGCACAGCTTGACCTTGAGCGCGGAGGCGTCGAGGCCGTGGTTGTTCGTGGCGTTCGCGATGGCGCTGAGCAGCGTGCGCTTGAGGATCCCGGCCGCCTTGCGGGGCGAGAACTCCACGACCTGCAGAGCCGCCGCTACGGGCAGTCCCTGGCATTCGCGCGCGAGGGGGCGCCCCTTGAACGCCGACATGCGCGCATTGCGTGTGATAGCAAGCACTTCCATGATCTTACCTCTTCTCTTCCTTCTTCACGAGGGCGCCGTGCGACTTGAACGTGCGCGTGGGCGCGAACTCGCCGAGACGGTGGCCGACCATGTTCTCGGTGATGTACACCTGGAGGTGCTGCCTGCCGTTGTGGATCGCGAACGTGAGCCCCACGAAGTCCGGGAGCACCATCGAACGACGGCTCCAGGTCTTGATCGGCTGCTTCTTGCCCGCGGACTTCATCTTCTCGACCTTGCGGAGGAGGGATTCCTCCACGTACGGTCCTTTCTTGAGAGAACGCGACATGTTTACTTCCTCCGCTTGACGATGACCTTGTTCGAGGCCTTGTTGGGCTTGCGAGTCTTGCCGCCCTTCGCGAGCTGGCCCCAGGGCGAGCACGGATTCGTGCCGCCGGACGTGCGGCCTTCGCCGCCGCCCATCGGGTGGTCGACAGGGTTCATTGCCACGCCGCGCACCGTCGGGCGAATGCCGAGATAGCGCTTGCGGCCGGCCTTGCCGAGCTTGATCGAGCCCCAGTCCTTGTTGCCCACCGCGCCGACCGTGGCGCGGCAGCGGCCGTCGAAGATCCTCACTTCGCCGGACGCGAGCTTGAGCGTGACCTTCCCGCCGGAGCGGGCCATCACCTGCGCCTCGTTGCCGGCGGAACGCGCCACCTTGGCGCCGCGGCCCGGAACGAGCTCCACGCAGTGGACCATGAGGCCCAGCGGAATCTGGCTGAGGGGCAGGCAGTTGCCCACCGTGGCCTCGGCCTTCTCGCCGCTCATGAGCTTCATGCCCACCTTCACGCCCTCGGGCGCGAGGATGTAGCTCTTAACGCCGTCGGCGTACTCGAGGAGCGCGAGGTTCGCGCTGCGGTTGGGATCGTATCCGATCGCCGTAACCGTCGCCTCGACGCCGTCCTTGACGCGGCGCCAGTCGATGATGCGGTAGCGGCGCTTGGCCCCGCCGCCGTGGTGGCGGACGGTGATCTTGCCCGTGTTGTTGCGGCCTGCCTTCTTGCGAACGGCAACCGTCAACGACTTGACGGGACGCTTCTCGGTGATCTCCTCGAATGTGGAGGACACGCGGAAGCGCATGCCCTGCGAACGAGGATTGAATGTCTTGAGTGCCATTTCAGTCGCCCCCTTACACCATTTCGATGCGCTCGCCGGCCTTCACCTCGACGATCGCGCGCTTCCAGGTGCTCTCCACCTTCTGGCGACGCGTGCCGCGGATCGTGCGGAGACCGCCCTTGACGTTTGCAGTGCGCACCGCGAGAACGTGGACGCCGAACTGGGCCTCTACGGCCGCGCGGATCTCGGGCTTCGACGCGGTCTTGTCGACCTCGAGGAAGAACTGGTTGAGAGCCGCGAGCTTGTTGCTCTTCTCGGTGATCATCACGCGCTTTATGATTTCACGTGCCATTACTTGCGCTCCTTCCCGGCGACGCGCGCCATGAGCGCGTCGAAGCCGGCCTTGTCGCACACGATGTTCTTGAAGAGAAG
>CAMIVJ010000479.1 GCA_946401765.1 uncultured bacterium
GCGTACAGCTTCACCATCGCGCACGTCTTGCGGTCGATGCCGTTGATCTGCTTCGCGTCGAGCTTGAAGCCGGGAATCTTCGACGTCGCCTCCGTCAGCACGGCGTCCGTCACGCCGCAGCTCTTCGCGTAGTTGCGCGCCGTCGGGTTGGCGGGACGCTCCACCGGCCACGGCTCGCAGGCGATGACGTCGATCTTGCGTCCGGCGAGGATCGCGCCCAGCTCCTCGAAGGAGAGGACGTAGTCCACGTCCTTGCGCCGCGCCTCGCTGCGCTTCGCGACGCACGGGCCGATGAACACGGTCTTCGCGTCGGGATCCTTCGCCTTCACGATCTCGCGTGCATACACCATCGGGCTGGGCGTGAGCGAGACGTGGTCGACGAGATTTGGCAGATGCTTGCCGACGAGGTTCACCCAGGCGGGACAGCACGACGTCGTCATGAACGTCTTCGGATCCTTCTCCATGCGCTCGATGAACTCGGCGGTCTCGTGTTCCGTCGTCTTCTCCGCGCCGAGTGCAACCTCCATCACATCGCCGAAGCCGGCCTTGGCGCACGCGGTGAGCAGCTGCTCGATCTTGCCGGGGAACTGCTTCTCGGCGGCGGGCGCGATCATGGCGACGAGCTTCTCGCCGCGCTTCATCGCCGCAAGCACGTCCACAAGCTGCGAGCGCTCCATCACCGCCGCGAACGGACACGCCGCGAAGCACTTGCCGCAGAAGATGCACTTCTCGAAGTCGATCTCCGCCACGCCGTACTCGTTCTTGCGGATCGCGCCGACGGGACAGGCCTCCTCGCACGGGACGGACGTCTTGACGATCGCGTGGTAGGGACACGCGGTGATGCACTTGCCGCACTTGATGCAGAGCGACTGGTCGATCACGGACTGCCCGCCGACGATGGAGATCGCCTTCTTCGGGCAGTTGTACACGCACGGACGCGCGAAGCAGCCGCGGCAGTTCGGCGTCGAGACGACCTTCGCGTCGGGGCAGCCGCTGCACGCCGGGCCGCACACGCTCAGCGGCGTCTTCGGCTTGGCGTCGTTCGTCCCGCCGCCCCACGCCTTCTCCGCGTAGTAGGCGGCAAGCGACTTCGACTCGTCCGTCTCGTCCTCCACAGAGACGCCCAGGAGCGCCATCAGGCGGTACTTGAAGATTGCGCGGTCGTGGTAGACGCAGCAGCCCGACGCGACAGAGTTCTTTGGCCTCAGCTTGATCGGGATCTGGTCCAGCTCGTGCTCGAGCGTGCCGTCGTCGAACGCGCGCACGATGCGGATCATCAGCTCGCGGCGGATGAATGTCGATCCGTTCAGCATGTCAGGCGGCCCCTCCAACCAGCTCCTCGATGCGCGCGAGGACCTTCTCGTTCGTCGCCTGCGCCATGATCTCCTCGCCGTTGAACCGCACGTACGGCGCGCCGCCGAGGTTCTCCTTCTCGCACAGCTCCAGGCACGTGCGCGCCTCGACCTCGACCTTGTCGCGGAGCTCGGCGGGGATCTCGTCCTCGATAGACATGAGGTTCGCCGCCCCCAGCAGATAGCAGGCGGTTCCGCAGCATATTTCTACCTTTACCTTATCCACAAAGACCTCTCTTTCGTTTCGCGGCATTTGCCGTGGTTTGGAAATAGTATAGCATATTTCAGTAGTAATCTACGGTGACTTTCTTGCGGTAGTTCTTTTCGAGGGCGGCGGCGATGCGCTTGACGACGCTTCGGCGGAGCTCGAGGTCCTGCGGAACGTTCGGGTCCTGGTGCGACTCGTTCACCTTCGTGCCTATCACGAACTCGATCCTATCGTGGCGCATCATGCGCTCGAGGATTGCCCGCGCGGCGGCGGGCTCGCGCTCCGGCGGACGCATCTGCTCAAGCGCCGTGAGGACGCGCCCAAGCGTGAGAATGCCCTCCGTCGCGATGCCCACGCCCTCCATCGTGCCCACTGGCGGCAGACCGCCTGCGGTCTTCATGTCGGCGAGCTTCACCTTCACCTTCACGCCCAGCTCGCGCTCCATGATGTTGGCGGTCGTTCCGCCGCATACGACGACGTGGTCGAAGCCGAGCGTCGCCTGGCGGGCGTACTCCGCGTCGTGCTCCTTGTAGAACGGCGGGCCGGTGAGGATGCGCATCACGCGCGGATGGCGCAGGTAGCAGACGACGCAGCTGATGTCGTCCTTGCAGCCGCCCGGCGTGAGATACAGCGCCTCGCGCGCGATCGCTGCGCTCAGATCCCTCGCCGAAATGTCAGGATCTGCGGCTATTCTCTTCTGCGCGAAGCTGAGCACGCCAGAACGCCGCCAGCCGAACTTCATGTCCTTGCGCACGCCGAGACCGGACTGCGTCACGCCGTCGGAGCACATGATGATGCGATCGCCGGAGCGGAAATCCGCCTCGCACTCGCGCACCTCGCGATCGGGCCAGTGCGACGAGATGATCTGCTCGTCCTTCAGCGGCGCAATCTCCTCCGTGCCGCGCAGGTGGATGTAGCCGGGATTTCCCATCTCGCTGATCCTCGCCCTGCCGCCGAGGCGGAAGTCGAAGAGCGAGAACGTGGCGTAGCCGATCTTCCTCACCTCGCAGACGGGCAGGGAGTCCATGATGATCTCGACGGCCTCCAGCATCGGCACGTTCGACTCCAGGAACTTGATCGCCATCGACGTGGTCATCGTGGCGAGCACGTTCGCCTTCACGCCGCTGCCGAGTCCGTCGGAGAGCGCCACGAGGTG
>CAMIVJ010000480.1 GCA_946401765.1 uncultured bacterium
GACCAGTCGATGATGCGCAACAAGCTCGCGTACGACTTCGCGAACGACATCGGATCGCTCGGCATGAAATCCACGTGGGTGGAGTGCGTGCTGAACGGCGCATGGCAGGGCACATACCAGTTCTGCGAGCACATACGCATCGCGGAGGACCGCGTGAACGTGCACGACTGGGAGGGCGACGCAGGCGACATCGCGGAGGCGTTCGCAGAGGCGAACGGCCTCACGGGCGACCAGGAGGACGCTCTCGCCACGCAGCTGGAGCAGGACTTCTCGTGGGTCACGGCCGACGCGTTCACCTTCTACGATGCCACGAACCGCGTCACTCTCACCGGCAAGCCATCGGAGCTCTTTGACGGCTTCACGCAGGACATATCGGGCGGCTACCTCTTCGAGTTCTCCGAGGAGTACGACGAAGTCTCGAAGTTCACCACCTCCTCTGGCGCGCTCGGCGTGAGGACAATGCTCAAGTCTCCCGAGTACCTCTACTCCAACACCGACATGATGAACGCCTGCAAGAACTACCTGCAGAAGTACTGGGATTCGTGCACGTCCGTCGATGGCTACTCAGGCGAGGGGCTGCGCACATGCGACTACTGCGACTACGAGTCGATGGTGAGCTACTGGCTCGTGATGGAGCTCTTCGGCAACAACGACGCCGTGAAGAAGAGCCGCTACGCCTACAAGGACCAGGGCGCGAAGCTCGTGTTCGGCCCGGTGTGGGACTTCGACTGGGGCATGGGCAGCCCGCGCGTCTCATCGGACGGCACCGGATGGAAGTGCCAGGAGGCAAGCGGCAAGACGGCATACTCCTTCTTCAAGGAATGGGCCGACAACCCCGAGTTCTGCACACGCCTCCACACGCGCTACTGGCAGGTGCGCGACCGTTTTGAACAGTGCTTCAGGGCCGGCGGGCTGATGGAACAGTACACCAACTACCTCTACGAGGCGTGCCTGGTGAACTCCGCCAAGTGGAACGTCGACTACAATCAGGGCTCCGGAAACTTCGCGGCCGACGTGACGCGCCTGAGGAACTACCTTGTGCAGCGCCTCGCGTGGCTCGATCAGCAGTTTGCGAGCGTGCCCACGCTCATGGCGAGCGTGAAGCAGAGCACGTCCACGAAACCGTACACGGCCGACGCCGTCACGCTGCCGATCAAGTTCACGGGCGCCAACTCCAACGGCATGATCTACACGGGGCGTCCGCTTCGCTCGCGGTTCGCGGTGGGAGGTTCTTCCGCGCGCACGGTTTCGTGCTTCGTGAACGGAACGCGCGTGGCGGACAAGGTGGCGCTCGCCTCGGGAATGTTCGACGCGACGATTCCTGCGTCAGCGTTCACGGCGAAGGTGGGCGAGCCCAACTGCGTGTCGTTCATCGCGTACAATTCGTCCGGCTCGGTGGTCGCGCGCAACTACGCGCTCGTGACGCAGGTGCAGTCCGGCTCCGTGCTGCTGCTGCGCTGACGGCAATGGACGCGCGGCGGCGGTTGTGGTAAAATATAGGCGTATTTCAAACAACCGAGGAGCATCATGAAAGATCTTAAAGCCGCATACAAGACAATCGAGGCAGACCACTTCGCGCCGCAGATGGAGATTTCCTTCATCGACGGCGACAAGCGCGAGACGCTGAGCTACGAGAAGGTGACATGGAACATCGGCGGCGAGGAGAAGGGCCTGCGCTACGGCGAGAACCCCGGCCAGGAGGCCGCCCTCTACAAGCTCGTGAACGGCAACATCGTTCTCGGCGACGTGGAGATGATCAAGCCCGGCAACTATCTCGCCTCCACGCCCGAGCTTCTCCAGAGCGGCAAGCACCCCGGAAAGACGAACGTCACCGACACCGACAATGCCCTCAACATTCTGCGCTACCTCAACGACCGCCCCTGCGCCGTGATCGTGAAGCACAACAATCCATGCGGCGTAGCGGTGGCGGACACTCTCGCCGAGGCCTACTTCCGCGCCAACAAGGCCGACCGCCTCGCCGCGTTCGGCGGCGCGATCGCCCTCAACCGCGAGTGCGACATCGACACCGCGAAGCTCATAGTGGAGAACTACGCCGAAGTGGTCGTCGCACCTGAGTTCGCTCCCGGCGTGATGGACCTCTTCGCCACCAAGAAGAATCTGCGCGTCTTCCGCATCCGCAACATGGCGCGCCTCACCGACTTCGTGGCGAAGACGGTGGTGGACTTCAAGAGCCTCATCGACGGCGGCCTCGTGGCGCAGATGAGCTTCGTCTGCAAGGCCCGCAAGCCCGAGGACTTCATGCCCGCATACTGCAGCCGCAAGATCACCGACAAGGCGACGGGCGCCGTCACCTTCGAGGAGCACAAGATCAAGCGCCTCCCCACCGAGAAGGAATACGCCGACCTCGTGTTCGGCTGGCTCGTCGAGGCGGGCGTCACGTCCAATTCGGTGCTCTACGTGAAGGACGGCGCAACCGTTGGCATCGGCACCGGCGAGCAGGACCGCGTGGGCGTGGCCGAGATCGCGCGCGACAAGGCGTACACCAAGCACGCCGACTGGATCAGCTGGGAGAAGTACCAGCTTCCCTACAACGACCTTCGCCTCAAATTCGGCGAGGCCGACGGCGCGATGAAGCAGGCCGAGATCATGGAGCAGACGCGCGCGGAGAAGGGCGGCCTTCCCGGATGCGCGATGGTGAGCGACGCGTTCTTCCCGTTCCGCGACGGCGCGGAGGTGGGCA
>CAMIVJ010000481.1 GCA_946401765.1 uncultured bacterium
GGCACGATGCTCGTCTCCACGCAGGAGTTCAAGAAGACGTCCATGACGTTCTTCGCCGTATCCAAATGACAACAAGCAAGGAGTGATGCAATGCGAATCGTTGACTGCGACTACTTCGTCGTCGGCTCTGGAATGAGCGGGCTGATGACCGCTCTGCATCTAGCCCCCGCCGGAAAGACGGTGCTTGTGACGAAGGGGCGCCTTGAGGACTGCAACTCGAACTTCGCCCAGGGCGGAATCTGCTGCGTCGCGGATCCCGCCGACAGCTTCGAGGCCCACGTCGCCGACACGATGATCGCTGGCGCCGGGCTATGCAACGAAGACGTGGTGCGCCGCATCGTCTCGGAGGCGCCCGCGGGCATTCGCGACTTGATCGACTGCGGTGTGCGCTTCGCGAAGAAGGACGACGGTTCGTGGGACCTTGGCCGCGAGGGCGGCCACTCGATGCGCCGCATCTTCCACGCGGGCGACATAACCGGCGAGAAGTGCGAGCGCGCGATGATCCGCACCCTCAGGCGCCATCCCGCAATCGACGTTCGCGAGAACACGATAGTGATAGACCTCGTGATCACGGCCCGCATCGGCGTGAAGGGTCCAAACCGCTGCATTGGCGCGTACGTGATGGACAAGACGACGCGTGAGATCTACGCCGTTCGCTCGCCAAACACGATCCTCGCCACGGGAGGCTGCGGCAAGGTGTATCTCTACACGTGCAACCCCGACGTCGCCACAGGCGACGGAATAGCCCTCGCGTGGCGCGCAGGCGCGAAGATCGAGAACATGGAGTTCATCCAGTTCCACCCCACGTGCCTCTACCATCCGAACGCGAAGCGCTTCCTCATCAGCGAGGCGGTGCGCGGAGAGGGCGCGGTGCTTGTGGACCGCAACGGGCGTCCTTTCATGCAGAACTACGACGCGCGCGGCTCGCTCGCGCCGCGCGACATCGTGGCCCGCGCGATTGACAGCGAGATGAAGCGCACCGGCGCCCCGTACTGCTGCCTCGACATCCGCCGCAAGGGGCGTGCGTTCCTGGAGAAGCGCTTCCCCAACATCTTCGGCAAGTGCCTTGAGTTCGGCATCGACATGTCGAAGGACCTCATCCCGATCGTTCCCGCAGCGCACTACTGCTGCGGCGGCGTTCAGGCGACTGTTGACGGCGTCACTTCCGTGCCTGGACTTTCGGCGGTGGGCGAGACCGCATGCACCGGTCTGCACGGCGCGAACAGGCTCGCCTCCAATTCGCTCCTGGAGGCGCTCGTCACGGCCCGCCTCACGGCGCGCCGCCTCACGGCCCATCCGGAGCGCATGGACAGGAAGCGCGTGGCGATTCCTGAATGGCGCATCGGGCGCGCGGTGGAGCCCGACGAGGCGGTGCTCGTGTCGCACATGTGGGACGAGGTGCGCCGCCTGATGTGGGACTACGTGGGAATCGTCCGCTCCGACAAGCGCCTCGCCCGCGCCGCGCACCGTCTAAGGACGCTTCGCAAGGAGATACGCGAATATTACTTCGACTATCTTGTAACGCCGGACACGCTTGAGCTGCGTAACCTCGCGCTGTGTGCCGAGCTGATCGTCCGCAGCGCCCAGCGCCGCCACGAAAGCCGCGGCCTGCATTTCACGCTCGACTATCCCTCCAAGGCCACCCGCGCCCGCCCCACTGTCCTCCCCGGCTTCCAGGTCACCCCTGCGAAGTGATGGCGTCCACGTTGATCACCTCGGCGCCGAGGGAGAGCGCTTCGCGGCGGAAGTCCTTGTCCTGCGTGGCCACGAGCACCGTGTGCGATGCGCCGGAGAGGCGGCGCATTCTGAGGTAGTCGCACACCATGCGGTCGGCGCGGTGCGCGCCTGAGCCGCCGGTGTAGCTGATGCGCAGGCGCGGTTCGGCGCGTCCGCCTGCCTTGCTTCCGTCGAACACGATCCAGGCGGCGTCGGAGGGATGGGCGGCGAGCCATGCGCGCACGCGGCGGCAGAGCGCTTCCTCGAGCTCGTCGCTGCTGCCTCGCCGTTCGGAAGGGGGGATCACGCTCACGCTGCCGAGGACTGCGTTCCATCCGTCCACAACGAGAAGGCGAGCGCCGGCGGGAAGTGTATCCGCATCGCGTGCGGCTTCGAGCGCGAGTGCGAAGTGGTTGCGCAGGCTCTCAAGTTCGCTGCGCGTGTGCGCGAGTTTTTCGCGAAGGCGGGCCACCTCGGCCTTGAGTTCGCGCACATGCGCCACGCGGGCGCCCATGAATATCTCGTTTGTCGTCATTATGGTTGTCTTTCACATGTGCGGCTATTATAGCAAAGATAGTGCCTAGTGCCTAGTGCTTGGTGCGCATTGCCGCATTGCGATTCGGAGAAATAAAGACTTGATTTACGGTGCTACGTTTGATAAACTGAAAAGGAACTGTTGGAGGGTAAAGCATTGACGAGCAAAATGAATATAGCGATGATAGGAGGAGGGCTTGAGTCCTTTATGGGCCCTGTCCACCGCCGAGCTATCGAAAAGACGGGAATGCTGCAGATCACCTGCGGCGCGTTTGGTTCCACCCGCCAGTCGTCCTTCGACTGCCAGGAGCCGTTTGGTCTTGGTGTGCGCGACGTGTTCGGGTCGTACCGCGACCTGCTGCGCCGCCAGTCGCGCCTCCCGAAGGAGCAGCGCGTGGCCTTCGCCACCACCGTGCTGCCGAACACGATGCACT
>CAMIVJ010000482.1 GCA_946401765.1 uncultured bacterium
CGAGCTCGCCGCGAAGCTGCGCCCATCTCCCCGGCGCGCGCGGCGAGAACGGACGCTCCGGCGCGGTCTTGAGAAGATGCTCGCGCAGTGAACCCGCCAGCGGCCCGTCGCTTCCGATCTCGACGAATCCGATCTGCCACGGCTCGTTCGGCCAGCCCTTCACCGAGCCGGTCGTCTCGAAGTCAATCGCCACGAATCGCGCCGCGCCGAATTCTGCCGCATCCTCAGTCAACTCGCGCGCCCCTCCTTCACAAGCGCCTCAATCTCGGCGCGTCGCTCGTCGGCGGCGGCATAGCCGGCCTCGATTGCCGCGCGCGCGGTGAGGAAGTCGAGAGTGAAGATGTCGCCCACAGCAGGCTGGACACATACATCCGGCGCCTGGGCGGCAAGGGTGCCGCGGGTGACTTCGTTCTCGAGGATGCTGATGGTGTTGGCGAGTATCTCCATGATCTTGAGCGACTTCTTCGTGCGGCGATATCCGGGTGGACCCTTCCTGAGATTGATGTCCACCGCGATCACCGCATCCGCGCCGAGCTCTCGGCACACCGATATCGGCAGAGGATTCACGAGCCCTCCGTCCACAAGCTGACGCCCGTCGCGCTCCACCGGCGTGAACACTCCTGGGATCGCGTAGCTCGCGCGCACTCCCTCCATCATGTCGCCCGTGCGCAGCACGACCTCCTCGCCGGTGGCGATGTCGGTGGCAACAGTCGCCAGCGGAACGGGCGACTCCGAAAAGTCGCCGTATGGAATGAACTTGCGCAGTCGCTCCTCCACTCGCCTGCCGGTGAAGAAGCCGGTGACGGGCATGTTGATCTCCGCGAAGAGAGTCGCCGCGCCGGCCCAGTCGAGGCGCTCGGCCCAGGCGATCGCCTTGTCCACGGTACCCGAGGCGTAGATGGCGCCCATGATCGCGCCGATGGACGTGCCCGCCACGCAGTGCAGCTTGACGCCCCATTCGTTCAAGCGCGCCAAGACGCCCAGATGGGCGAGCCCGCGCGCGCCGCCCGAACCAAGCGCCAGACCGATCTTCACTTGCCGCCGCATAGTTTCTCTCCGCTGTCCATTCCCTGTTCGCCCATCGCAGTCGCTTTTCTGGCGAATCTACTTCGTCTTGTTCTCGAAGATCACGGGACCGCCCCACTTGCCGGTGGTGACGAGATCCACGTCGCCGTCGCCGTCGATGTCTATGGGCACTATGTTCATCCCCGCGCCAATGCCTTCGTTGTATGTGATCACATGTTTTTTGAACACGGGATCGGGGCCAGGCGTGAAGTCGTAGTAGTACACGCCGAGCGGACCATTCTCATCGGGATCGCCGCCGTTGTGCGCCATGAAGCGCTTGCCGGTGACGAGCTCGGGGATCCCGTCGCCGTCGATGTCGCCCCAGCCGAGGTAGTGCGCCTGCGTCCACGTGTCGTCGATCACGTGCTTCTTGAACTGCAGTTCGCCAGATGGCGTTTTCTCCTTGAGCTGCTCCCACCAGAAGATGCCGTACTTGTGCGCTGAGCTCACGAGGATGTCCGCAAGGCCATCGCGGTTGACGTCGTACACGATGAGGTTGGAGGCGTGGCCGAGCGCGCGGCCGCCGTCCGAGAAGCCGACGTCGAGCGGGTGCTTTCGCCATTTGCGCCCTGGCAGCTGCTCATACCAGGCAGTGGGCGTGAGAATGTCGTTGCGGCCGTCGCCGTTGAGGTCACCACAGCCGCGACCCATGTTGCAGCGCTCGTTGTCGACGGAGTCGCGCTTGAACGAACCGCCGCCTGATGGAGTGTAGAGGCATGTTAGCTGCGTGTCGGGGAAGAAGTCCGTCGCCTTGCCGTCGCCGTCGATGTCCACGAGGATACCGGTCTCGATGTTGCCCGTTCGCTCGATGAGGTGCTGGTGCCAGATGTTGGTGGAGGGAAGCGCGTTCTCGATCCACCACGTCTCCTTGCAGAACCAGTCGCCGGATATGACGTCTATGCGGCCGTCGTTGTTCACGTCGAGCGGAAGGTTCATGAAGTCGTTCGCGTAGCCTTTGCCGTCGGGCGTCACGTTCGTCTTCACCTCGCGCACCTTCACCGGACGGAACGCCGGCGCAAGGTAGAGATACGGCCCGGCGATGATGTCTGGCCGGCCGTCGTTGTTGAAGTCCGCCACGCCGCACGCCTCCGTGCGCGCGCTGCCTATGCGCCGCACGTCAAACCGCACGCCGCCCTGCGCCTCGGAAACAGCCCCCGCGCACAGCGCGGTGATGGACGCCGAAGCGAACGCAATTAAAACGAATGTCTTCATGCGCATGAGTTTACCACATTTGCCCGCGCCCTTCAAGTAGGGTACACAATCGATTGTAATAGAAGGCACATCTGACTATTTCATCACACTACCTTCCCACTACTCTCTAGACCATCCCATCTACTTCCTGTCCATCCCATCTACAGGCGTCGTTCTTGCGGCCGGAACACCTGTTTTCACACTTCCCCAGAATTGAGATCAATGTCTGAACTGTGTGCGGCGTCAGCTATCCGACCTCCCGCTTCCTCTCCATCCGCCTCCACCATCTTGATTTCATACGCTCCGTAATCTCATTCTCGTACTTCGCCCTCCAGTCCGCGAGCATGGTGGCCTCCTCCACCCGCTCCGGGTCCGTCAGCGCGTCAAGCCGATCCATCAGCGCGGTCGCGCTTCCCCTCACGC
>CAMIVJ010000483.1 GCA_946401765.1 uncultured bacterium
GGCGACACATACCAGGCCGCATACGACGCAAGGATCGTGAAGCAGCTGTTCGACTCCAATGCTGACTATTTCGCCGCGTGGGGATATCTCTCGGGGCCTCACACCGGATTTGACGGCCTGCCGTCGGTTTCGTTCCATGTGGCGCATGAATCGGCGAAGTTCAAGGGGATGCGTAGGCTCCCCGTCGCGGCCGAGGGGAAGGCGGACGGTGGAGTGGAGGCGGACGCGGTGGCCGCGCTTTCGACGGACGGCGGGACGGTTCGCATCATGGCGTATTCGTTCGTAAACAATCTCCATGCGACGGGGAAGACGCCGCTTCGCATGAAGGTGAGGCTGCCGGCCGCGTGGAAAGGAGAAAATGTGCGCGTGGTGCACAGTGTCATCGACGACGACGCCAACTGGTTCGACGAATGGAGGCGTATTCGCAGAGAGCGCGGCATCGGCGACGATCACTTCGGCTGGTCTCCGGACGATCCTGCGCCGATGCATGTTGCATGCGGGCTGAAATCCGAGAAAGACCGTCAGATGTTCGTGAAGGAAATAGAGCCGATGCTCCGGGATCACGCGAAGCTGAGGCCCGTCGAGGAGCGCATAAAGGCACGTGCAGACGGGACAGTTGAACTGGCTGCGTCACTGCCGGTCAACTCGGTTGTCTTTTTCGAACTGTCGAAGCTGCGCGACGATTTCGCCAGCCCGCAAGGCGCGGCGCGGGCGAACACGGGGCCGCTCTTCTGGATGCACGGCACGGAGAGCGAGCAGCGTCTGCGCGACTACGTGCGCGTGGTGGCGGAGAGCGGACAGGGCACGCTCACGATCGAGTCGCGTCCGCACGAGGGCTGGATGCTCGACAGCTGGTGGCGCGACGTGGACATCATCCTCGACGAATGCCGCAAGCGCGGCATCAAGATGCTCATCTACGACGACTACTGGCTGCCGAGCCAGGGGATGGGGTGCATGTTCCCCATCCCGAAGGAGTTCCAGTGCCGCGACATCAAGTTCGCCTTCTACGAGCGCGGCAAGGAGCCCGTCCGGGTCGAGAACGAAATCGCCCGCGTGACGGCGAACGAAGTCTCGAAGAACGTGTTCGACTTACGTCCCGACGGGAACAAGGTGATCGTCTACAGCTGGGCCGTTGCCGATCCAGGCAACGTCTATGCGCTTCCGCGCGGACGCAAGATCCCGCTCGTGAACGGACTCGACGAGGCCGCGGTCGACTGGTTCCTCGAAAAGTTCTACCAGCCCTACTACGACCGCTACAAGGACGCCTTCCAGGACGGCACGATCCCCGGGTTCTTCTTCGACGAGCCCTACACGAAGGGATGGTGGGGCCCCGCGCTCGAAAGGGAGTTCGCGGCGCGTGGCGACAATGTGGGCGAGCTCATCACCGCGCTCTTCTTCCGGATCGCCGACCCCGAGCGCCACGCCCGCGCACGCTACCGTTTCCTTGATGCACATGTCGAAGTGTGGGGCCGCACCATGTACGGACGCCACAGCGACTGGTGCGCACGTCGCGGCGTCTACTCGAGCGGACATTTCTTCGAGCATGGCAGCACGCACTACGACCTCACCTTTTCAGGCGGAAACGTGATGCAGCTGCTGAAGTACGTCGCCGTGCCGGGCATCGATGTCGTCTGCCGCCAGGTCTATTCCAACATGCGCGAAAAGAGGAACGTCGAAATCGACTGCGGGCAGATGCCGAAGTACGCCTCGTCCATGGCGCACGTCTACAACCGCAACGGCGGGCTCAACTGGTGCGAGACGTTCGGCGCGTACGGACAGAACCTCTCCTATCCGCAGATGAAGTGGATCTGCGACTGGCTCCAGTACCAGGGGTGCAGCTTCCTGATCCCGCATTCGTTCAACATGAAGGCGCCGCTCGACAGCGACTGCCCGCCGTACTTCTACAACGGTGGATACGAGCCGCGTTTCCCGCTCTTCCGCGTGTGGGCGGACTACAACAACCGCTGCGCGCTCATGCTGTCCGGCACGGGACACGTCTGCCGCATCGCGCAGTGCATGCCCGGCATCAGCTACCACGTCGGCAAGACGATCCGTCCCGAGATGTTCGCGTTCGCGATCCAGGACGCGCAGCTCGACGGTGACTTCATGGACTACGGCGCGGTCGAGACGTGCCGGATCGGAAAGAACCCGCGCACGGGGCGTCCCGCGCTCCAGTCCGAAAACGGTGTCGAGTGGTATGACATTCTTGTCTTACCAGCCACGGAGTACGTGCCGTTCCCCGTCCTCGAAAAGGCGCTTGCGTTCGCGAAGGCAGGCGGCGTGGTGGTGGGCTATGGCATCAGGCCGTGCAACACGCCGACGAGGGGCAAAACGGCGGAGGACGTGCGGAAGATCGTCGCGGAAATCTTCGCGCAGAAGGCGTCGCTCTTCATCGAGGGCGAACCGGATGGCGCCCAGCTCCGCGCCGCGCTCGCGAAGGAATATCCCGGCGAGAGGCGTCCGCTCGCCAGTCGCGAATTCGACTTCGAGGGGCTTGACCCCAAGGACGGTCGCAAGCTCGCCGTGAAGCTCAACGAGAAGGACGGCGACACGATTCTCTTCGTTGCGAACCAGGACGACAAGCGCAGGCGCGACCTGAAGGTGCGCGCGCAGTGGCCGGCGGAGAAGGCGGAGTTGTGGAATCCGATGCAGGGCACGGTTGAGC
>CAMIVJ010000484.1 GCA_946401765.1 uncultured bacterium
ATCCCTTCGGGCGGCCGAGCAGGTTCGGGTCGTGCGAAAGCGAGTATTGCGTCTTCGCGATGCACACCGGCAGCCGCGCCGTCTCGGGGTCAGCCTGGAAGGCGGCGAGCTTCTCGAGGGCGAGCGGCTCGAAATCGACGCCGTCGCCGCCATAGACCTCCTTCACCTGCTTCTCGATGCGGTCCCTGAGCGGCTCGGAGAGGTCGCAGAGGTAGGCGAACTCGTTTCTGTCGTCGCACGCGGCGATCACGGCCTCGGCGAGCTCGAGCGCGCCCTCGCCGCCCTTGAGCCAGTGGTCCGAGACGGCGAAGCGCGCGCCCGCTGCCTCGGCGATGCGGCGCACGAGGTCGCGCTCGGCCTGCGTGTCGGTGTAGAACGCGTTGAGGCACACCACTGGCTGCACGCCGCTGCGGCGGATGATGTCGATGTGCGCGAGCAGATTGTCGCAGCCCTTCTCGAGCAGCTCGAGGTTCTCGGTGGTGTACACAGGGTCGAGCGGAAGACCGGCCTTGACCTTCGGCGCGCCGCCGTGCGCCTTGAGGGCGCGCACCGTCGCCACGAGCACCACGGCGTCTGGCTTGAGGCCGGAGCAGCGGCACTTGATGTTCCAGAACTTCTCGTAGCCCATGTCGCTTGCGAATCCGCTCTCCGTGACCACGTAGTCGCCGAGCGCGCAGGCGAGGCGATCCGCCACAACCGAGTTCTGACCGATCGCGATGTTGGCGAAGGGGCCCGCATGCACGAACACGGGCTGGCCCTCGATGGACTGCATGAGCGTGGGCTGAATCGCGTTCACGAGAAGCGCGCACATCGCGCCGTCCACCTCAAGGTCGGCCGTCGTGACGGGCGCGCCGCTCTTCGAGTAGGCCACGATGATGCGACCGAGGCGGCGGCGCAGGTCGGCGAGGTCGGCGCTCATCGCGAGAATCGCCATCACCTCGGAGGCGACGGTGATGTAGAAGCCGCTCTTCATGTTGAAGCCGTCCAGCCTGCCGCCAAGGCCGATCTCGATGTTCCTGAGGCCCTGCGCGCAGAAGTCGAGCGCCCAGCGCATCTGCACGCGCTCGGGGTCGATGTCGAGGCGCTTCAGTCCGCGCTCGGCGAGCCATGCGTCGTCGTGGTTGCGCTCGTGCTGCATGCGGCTGTTTAGCGCCACCATCGCGAGGTTGTTCGCGTTTGTGATCGCGTCGATGTCGCCAGTGAGGCCGAGCGAGAGCGAGGTGAGAGGCACAACCTGCGCAAGGCCACCGCCCGCCGCGCTGCCCTTGATGTTGAACGTGGGGCCGCCGGATGGCTGGCGCACGCAGCCGACCACCTTCTTGCCGAGGCGGCCGAGACCCTCCACGAGACCGAGCGTGGTGGTGGTCTTGCCTTCGCCGAGCGCCGTGGGCGTGATCGCGGTGACGTCGATGTACTTGCCGCGCTTCCTCTCGCCGAGACGGCGCAGAACGCGCGTGACGTCGACCTTCGCAAGCACCCTTCCGTACGGGGTCCACTCGTCCTCCTGCAGACCCAGCTCGGCCGCAAGCTCCTTTGCAGGACGCAGACCGGCCTCTGCCGCCTCTGCGATCTCCCAGTCTTTCATCTTCGTCGGATCAAGCTTTTGCATTGTAGTCCCTTTTAGTGCCTAGTGCCTTTTGACTTTCAAACCTCGAAACCTCGAAACTTCGAAACCTCACTTCTCGAACGTCACGGCGCCGCCTATGACGGAACCCGTGAAACCGCTGCCCGCCGGGAAAGTTACCGAAGAGTTGACGAGTTCTACGAGGCCACAGCCTTTCACATTTTCGAGCCGTCCGCCAATACCGTCCAGAATGAGGCGCCCCTTGCCGCACACCTCAATCTGGCAGTCGAGCGGGATTGTGCCGCCAAGAGAGGTGGGGAACTTCTTCCCAGCCTCGGTGAATCGCTTAGTGGGCGCTTCGAAACCGCGCTCTACGCCTGCCACGCGCCATACGATCTTTCCGTTGCGCCGCTCGCCGATCTCAAGCACCCAGTCGCGCGGGTCGCGTCCGATGGCGTCGTTGGCCGTGGCGTAGGAGTATGCGTCGAAGGTGACCTCCGTGCCGAAGTCGAGGACGAACGGCGAAGGCTTGTAGCATTTAGTGTGGAGGTTGCCGTCGAATCCCTTGTCCGCCCCTTCCACATCGGAGTGCTGTGGGCTAGTGGACCTGGTGGTCGCCGGGAACTTCACCGGCTCTCCCTTGTAGAAGAGGCGGAATTCGCTGAACTGCGGCCCGCTGCCAGAGTATTCGGCGTTCGGACGCGTCCCCGTGATCGTCCAGCGCAGATGGCGCGTCTTCACGGCCTTCGGCTCGCCGGACCTCTCCATCGCAAAGCGCACAGCGCCCTCGCGTATGACGATCGCCTTCTTGCCTTCCAGCGCCGCAGCGCTGAGATCCAGCACGCCGCCGCCCTCCTTCACAACGGCACCGTCGGAAAAGGTGCCGGTGGGACGCTTCGTCTCGCCTGCGGGCACAAACACCGTCCCTCCGCAAAGCGAAAGGGTAACGGCCGCCGCGGCAGCTGCCACAAAAAATGCTGATGTTTTCATGGAGAAGATTATACCATCTTCCGCCCCGCCGCGCAATATGGCATTCACTGCCAGAAGGCTTCCTGCTACACCTCGGTGGTGTCGCACACGAGGTTCTCCATGATGTAGTCC
>CAMIVJ010000485.1 GCA_946401765.1 uncultured bacterium
CGGAGTGCCACACCCACTCCTCGGGCATGACCGCGCCGCAGATGTCGTTGCTCTCGACCTTCCAGTGGCCCTTGGCGACAGGCTCGTAGCCCGCCGCAGTAAGGCGCTTCATCAGGAACACGCGCCAGTTGCCGTAGGTGGAGTTGCTGCCCTGCGTGATGGAGTCGCCGGTGCAGAGCACGTTCACGCGCTTCTTCGGGGCGGCGTAGTCGAGGTCAAGCCAGAGGCGGCCGCCCTGCTCGAGGTTCTCTGCCCACACCTTCACGTCAGCGCCGTCCGCACTTGAGGTGTCGAAGAGCGCGTTGAGCGCGGCGGCGTCCATGTCGAGGCTGCCGTTGTCCCAAGTCATCAGGAGGAAGCGCCCCTTCGTCGCTGAAGCGTAGTTCGGCGTGAGCGCGATCTTCGCGCCAGATGCGAAGATCGGCGCCGCGACGAGGCGTATGGAGAACTTCACGGGATCGTACACGAGCTTGCCTGTCTGGCCCATGTCGAGCCCGGCGAAGTAGAAGCCGCCCACCTCAGGGAAGGTGGCCGTGCCGTCGACCATGAACGTGGTCGAAGAGAGGTTGACCGGATCCCAGCCAATGTACGCGAACGTCGGATTCGCGTTCTCCGGAAGGAGGATGTTGGCGTTCGCGAGCGAAGTCGCCACGGTCTCGTCCTTCGCCCAGTTGCCGACGGTGGCGAACGTCGAGTCAGTCGCGCCCGTCCAGACGAATTTGGCCATGCTCTCGCGCGTGGGCGCCTCGGCGTACTTCACCCAGAAGTCGATGCGCACGAACGAGTACGCCGCGCCGGATATGTTCGCCATGTCGGCGCTGCCGGTCTTGTCCTGGAACGTCCAGTCGAGCGTCTTGTCGCCCTGGCCGAGGTTGCCGTAGTTGGCGAGCGTGCCCATGCCGATGGCGCAGGAATCGGCGCCGCCCCAGCGGTTGTAGGCGAAGAGGATCTCCGCGGCCGGGAACGCGCCGGACTCCGAGAACTTGCGCATGAGCTGGAAGCAGGCGAAGCTGCCGGAAGTGCTGAACGTGTCGTTGAAGCCAAGCACGTTGCCGCTCCAAGGCTCGCCAACGACGTCTCCGGTCCTGTCCGTGCCGGAGTAGTTGAGGCAGTTGAACTCGATGTAGCCGCTTACGCTGTCGTCGTTCGCGGGAACCTGCTGCACTCCGCCGAAGTTGCTCCACACATGGAGCTTCGTGACGGTCTGCTGCTTCTGCTGCGCCACCGTCACGGGAAGCGCCACGTCGGCCCAGGTGGAGCCAGGCGCGTCCATGTCGATCCACATCGCCTGCAGCGCGCCCGTGTCTTTGCGCACGAGCTCGATGTAGTAGCCCGCCTTGACGATTCCCGTCTCCTGCATCGGCGGAGCGTATGCGTAGGGAATCGTGTAGAGGTTCTGAGCGTAGGCCGTCGTGTCCGTAGGCTCGATGGACCTCACGCGCGTGAAGCCCGCGAGGTACTCGGCGGGCACGTTGTTCTCGGCGCCGAGCGTCACTGTGGGACGCGTCCAGGCAGAGGGATTGATCTTCCCGTCCGCCGTCGCGAGCGTCACGAGCTTCGCCTTGATCGCGGCGGCAACGGCGCCGCACTCCTCAGGCGTCTGCGCCGTTGTGATCGCCGACGCCACGTCGGCGCACTCGACGTCCGCCTCCGCTGCGCACCATGCCGCGATGTCCGCATTGAGCTGCTGCGATCCGCCGGGGATCGTGCAGGCGATGACGGTGGTCATGGGAAGCGCCGCCTTTATGCGCGTGACGGCCGCCTTGTAGTTCGCGAGGATCGTCGCGTCAGCAACTCCGTCGGCAACGTCGGTGTCGCCGCACAGTAGAACCGTGAAGTCGGGCTCGTTCGCCGCGGCGCAGTACGTCTCGAGGCCTTCGAGCAGGCCTGCGCGCGTGGGGGACGTCTTGAGCGCGAGGTCGACCGCGCCAGCATGGCGCTTCCACGCCTCGTTGCCCGCGCAGAGCTGGCTTGCGTTCGCCGTGCGCCAGCCCGTCATCTGCACGTTCCATCCCTCCTGCCGGAGTGCCTCGCCTAGCGATGCGCGGTAGCAGTTGCCGTTCGCGCCGTACACGAACGAGCCGCCCACGTTCCATATCTTGATCGGGTTGTGCGCGGAGCTGGACGAGGTGAGCGTGTGCATCACCACGCGGTTCGCCTCGAATGTCACGTAGCTGTCGTACGGGCAGCCCGTGATGACCACGCCGCCGCCGTTCTCGCGGTTGACCGAGCCCGCCGCGAGAAGCGTCACGTCCGTACCCGCCGCAGGCGCGGAGGCGCCTGCATAGAGCTCAGTAAGGTCGAACGTCACCACCGCCGCAATGTCGAGCGAGCCCGTGAACGTGCCGAACGGCATCGGCTTCTCGTACGTCGCCGCGCCGGCGATGCTGAGCTTGTTGTCTGCTGTGTGTAGAAGCGTGCCGCCTTCGTCGATCGTCACCTTTGTGACCTTGAACGGCGCGCTCGTGCAGAGGCGCATGTCGAGCGTGCCGCCGGCGTGGATCGTCACGGGAACCGCGGCGGCGGAGATCGCTATCTCGGGCTTGAGGGTGGATGCGGTGGAGTCCATCACCACCGTGCCGCCGAAGATCTCCACGCCGGAGTTCATCTGCTGGTCGGTGTGGTTGTTCTTGATGTAGAACGTGCCCGCGCCGTACTT
>CAMIVJ010000486.1 GCA_946401765.1 uncultured bacterium
GATGCTTGCGCATATATGATACCAAATTCGGTTGTCCCGGCGCAAGGAAGAAAAAAGAAAGCGGCAATTGCTGACTGCTGGCCGCCTGCAAAATCATTTTTCTTTTCCTCATCATAAGCTAACCAAAAACCACGCGGATTATGGTAAAATATTGGGCGTGTCAAAAGGACCAAACATCCACATCTTCGTGGGCGAGGACGACTACCTCGCCAATGCGGCCGCTGCAAAGATCGTAGAGGCCGCCGTTGAACCGTCCCTTCGCGCGACGGCCGTGGAGACGATAGACGGCGCAGCAGACAACGCCGAGACGCAGCTTGCGTCGATCAAGGAGTGCGTCGCCTCGATCCAGACGCCCCCCTTTCTCGACCCCGTGAAGCTCACATGGTGGCGCGGCGTCACCTTTCTGCCGGGCGGAGGGCGCGGCGAGGGCAAGGGCGTGTCGGAGCAGGTGAAAGGCGCCCTCGCGCGCTTCGCCGAAGATCTCGCCGCAAATCCCCTTCCGCCAAACCAGACTCTGGTGATCACGGCGCCAAAGCTTCTCAAGACCAGCATCTTCGCAAAGACGCTCATGAAGTGCGGCGCACAGCTTGCGGAGTTCTCGTCCGGCGGCAAGAGCAGGGACAAGATGGAAGCCGCGCTCATGCGCCTTCCAGACCTTGCCGAAGCGGAGGGCCTCAAATTCGATCCAGGCGCAGACGCAGCCTTCGTCTCCAAGGTCGGAACAGACACGCGCCGCATAGTCTCGGAGCTCGCCAAGATGCGCACGTACCTCGGCAAGGAGCGAAGCAACGTCACCGCCGCCGACGTGGCCGAGGTCGCATCCCCCGGCGGCGACGAGCCTGAGCTGTGGGAGATCACGGACGCCATCGCGCAGCGCAGCCCCGCAAAGCTGCTCGCCACGATCGCCCGCTTCGACGACGGCAAAAGCGGCTTCGACATCATGCTCGCCACCGTTGCCGAGAAATTCCTCCGCGAGCTCTACATCTACCGCGAGGCGCTCGACAAGGGCTGGCTCACGCCGTACGGCGGCTGGGCCAAGAACATCCCGCCCGACGTCGTGCAGGACCTCGACGCGTCCGGCGTGGGTCCGAACGTCTCGCGCGGCGACTGGGCCGTGAAGCGCGGCGCAAAGAACGCCAAGGCGTTCAGCCTCGGCGAACTGCGCCTCGCAAGGTTCCTCATCCTGCAGGCACGCGAGAAGCTCGTGTCGTCGGGCGGCAGCACGCAGTCGCTTGTGACGCAGGAGCTGCTGCGCGCGATCATGCGCCGCCCCGCTCCGGCACAGAGGAGATCTTGAAGCAACCTTTTCCGCAGAAGCACTCAACAAAGAAGAGAAGAGAGAGCAAATGTTCAGCAAGCTATTCAGCACAGAGACGAAGCCCGGCGCATTCTTCAGGCGCATTGACTGGACCGCGTTCTGGGGCGCCACGCTAATCGCCTTCCTCGTGTATTTCTTCACGCTCGGCCCGAGCGTGGGCCTCGAGGACTCCGGCGAACTCGCCACGGCGGCCGACCACCTTGGAGTGCCGCATCCGCCGGGATACCCCTTCTGGTCGCTCTGCTCGTGGATATTCTGCCGCATCTTCTCATGGGTCACATACATGGGCCAGCCCACTCCTGCGTGGGCGGTGTCGCTGTTCTCCGCGGTTGCCGGAGCGTTCGCCGCAGGCTGCACCGCTATGCTGATCTGCCGCTCGGGAAGCGACATGCTCGACTCCATCCCCGCTGCCGACGGAGAGCACGACGCCGAAGAGCGCACGCGCAGGAACGCCCTCATGTCGCTCGCGGGCGGCCTTGGCGGATCGCTCGTCTTCGCCTTCTCGCCCGTAGAGTGGTCGCAGTCCACCATCGTCGAGATATACTCCCTCAACGCCCTCTTCCTCATGGCCGTCTTCCTGCTCTCGTACAGATGGATGCGCATGCCTTCCGACAAGATCCTCTGGCTCACCGCATTCATATTCGGCCTCGGCCTCACAAACTACCAGGTGCTTCTGCTTGCCGCAGTGCCCCTCGCCATCATCATCGCCCTTCGCGACATACGCCTCTTCCGCGACTTCATCCTCGTGTGCATTCCCATCGGCCTCACGGCCAAGCTCCTGCAGATCGGATCAATGCTCCGCGCCACAGCGCACATGAGCTCTGACGTCATAAACAAGTTCGAGCCCATCGTCAAGCTCGCTCCGGCCGACAAGCCGATCTCCGGCGAACTCTTCCCCAATCCCGTAGCCTGCCCGAACGAGGTCATCCTGTGGCTCGGCCTCGCGCTCGTGATCATCGCGCCGATAGCCGGCATCGTCATGCGCAGGCGCTGCAGCAAACACACCCTGCCCAAGGCCGTAATGGCGGTAGGCGGCACGGGCGCGGCGCTGATCTTCTTCGCGGCCACGGTGTTCGCCGGCACCACCACCTGGTGCGGTCCGCTGGAAAGCGCCATAGCGCCGCTCGTAACCCCCACGAAGTACGCGGTTCTAGGCGCCCTTCTCGCGGCCGCGTTCACCGCCGCCGCCGCATCCACCTTCGTGGACAGGGACGGCGGAGAAGAGAGCCAGAAGCTCTGGAAGATCACGCTCATATCCTCTGGCGCGCTGGCGGTGCTGGCGGTGCTGTACGCGGCGTCGGTGACTGGTTTCGAGTACGATGTGTCGC
>CAMIVJ010000487.1 GCA_946401765.1 uncultured bacterium
GTGACGGTCTTCCGCATTCTCTACGTGGCCGTCGTCTTCGTGGGGCCGTATCTCACGGTGTCGGCGGTGTGGGGAATTGCGGACGTCTTCAACGGCCTGATGGCGTTCCCGAACCTGGTGGCCCTCCTACTGCTATCGCCCGTGGTGGCGCGCACCACGGCCGACTTCCTGGCGAAGAACAGAAATCCGATGCCTTGACTACCGGCGTCGTGTGTTCGCGATGTCAGTCGCCGGGTTCCGCATCGTTGATCGTGAACGAGGCGTCGGCCCCCACGGGCGGCATGGTCAGCAGGTACGGCCCGGCGATCTCCGCACCCGGATCGAATGCGTTGAGGTCGAGATCCTTCTCGAGCGCATTCACCTCTTTGTTCGAGAGGCTGAGCGACGCGTTCACCTTCATGCTGCTGCCGGGCCCGACGGCGAGTTCCTTCCCGCCCGCCACGACCGTCGTTCCCGTGCGTTCGGAAACGAGCTTGCAATTGATGGCGCCGCTGCGCGTCAACTCGAGGACCACCTAGCGCGTCTGCGTCACCTCGGCGCCCGCCATGCGCACCCCGCCGAGCTTCGCGTCGATACCGTTGAACACGGCGTTCGACGCGCTGTCCCCGAGCAATCCGGCGAACAGCGCCACTTTGGTCTTCGCCTTTTCGTCAAGCGCGGCGAACGTCGCCTTCTCGTCCCGCGTGACGTACCGCGCGAGCTGGTCGAGGGCTTCGTCGGGGTCGGCGGAGAGCTTGCCCATGTCGACAAGCTCGACCTCCATCGTCCCGTCGGCGATCTTCTGCGCGAAGCCGGTGTCCTTCAGCTCGCCTCTGAAGACCTTCTGCGCGTCGGCCATCACGGCCTTGCTGAGCAACGGCCTCACGGGCGGTGTGAGCAGTCTCTGGAAGGTGTCGACCGGTTTGAACGGCATTTCCTCAAGTGCCCCCATGCAGAGGCCGCGCACACGTTCCGCCGCAGGGCCGGTGCCCGTCACCGTCCGCTCGCCGAACAGGAGACGCTGCTGGCGGGCGAACTCGATGGAGTTTTCCTTGATGTCGTAGAAGATGTTGATTCCGCCAACGGCGCCATTGTCGAGATGGGCGCCTTTT
Organism: uncultured bacterium; assembly: GCA_946401765.1. Taxonomy (GTDB): domain Bacteria; phylum Verrucomicrobiota; class Kiritimatiellia; order RFP12; family UBA1067; genus RUG572. The sequence continues at coordinate 1,092 of CAMIVJ010000487.1, forward strand.
GCGCCGTTCATCTCCCGTACCGGCAGGGCAAGCATTATGTCGACCGTCTTCTTGAGATCATACATATAGCGGTAGATGCTGCCGCACTGCGAGTTGATCGTACCCAGCAGACCTGCGGAAAGGCCCTCTTCCGGGAAGTTGATATTGTTTCTCGCCATATCGTCGTAGAGCTTGTAGAGCCGCGAGGCCTCGGGCGTCTCGAACGCGGCGTCCATGTGACGGAGCGCGTGGGCGTTCACCTTCTCCAGCAGGCAGGCGCTGATCAGCCAGCGGTACGGAATGAGGTCGTCCTGGCCATCCACCTTCTCCATCAGGCCCGTCTCGTCGAGCAAACGCTGTATGGTGTTGTAAAGCTCGACCATGCCCTTGTGGATGTCGTATGGCTCCGAACGCAGCCCGATCTTCGGCAGGTGCTGGAGTTTCACCGCCCGGGCGGACGCGACGACCTTGCTGATCATGCCGGCTGGCAGCTTCTTGCCATTAAGCACTTTCACGGCGCTTTCCGCCACGCGCAACAGCATCGTATTCCCCGCGCACGCCTTCAGCGTTTCGGCGCGGAACGCCTTCCACTCGGCCATGAGCTTCGCCACGTCTTCGGCGCTGCGCAGCTTGTCTTTGCGGCCGACCAGGAAACGCGCGGGGTTCTTTGTCGCCACGTCGATCGCCGCCGGGTCGTCCCCGCACGCCTTCAGCAGATCGCGCAGGCGGGCCTGCGCCTCCTCGCCCTCTCTGCCCAGCTTCCGGGCGGCCGCCTCCAAGCGCACTTCGTCCGCCGGACGCAAGTCCTCGACCGGACGTTCGTTCCTCAGTCCGTTCTTCCCGTAGAGCGTCTCGAAGACATGGTCGGTGTACGCCCTGTCGAACGCATAGCACTTCAGCTTCGGGCAGGTGAAGATGCGCACGAGCGCATCCTCGGCCTTCGCCAACGCTTCGGCGACGAGCTTCTCGAACGCCGCCGCGTCCAGCACGCGCCCTCCGTCCGGCAGCGTCTTCATCGGCGGGGCGTCCACGAACGGCTTCACGGCCCGGCGCAGGAACGCGAGCGCGTCGGGACGGGTCGCGCCCGGCTCGACGCGGAAGCACTCGTGGATCGTGCGCATCGAGGCGTTGATCTTCGCCTCGGCGATCGCCTTCGCGCGCGTCTGGGCGATCTTCAGCGCATTGGCGGCGGAGAAGCGGGACGCGATTGCGGAAAGCGAACGCCCGGAGAGCGAGAAACACCAGGAATGCTGCTCGTCGTACTGCGCGATGTCAGCCGAGAGCTCGGCGTTGTCCGTCTCGCCGGACGCCTGCAGGAGCGCCACCTTCACCTCGTCAAGGAGCTTCGCGGCCTTGTGCCGCCCGTCGCCGATGCCGAGGAAGCACTTGAACTTCTGCCACGGCGTCGCCTCCGCGATCTCGCCGGTGGAGTTGGCGATGTAGTAGGACTTGCTCGCGTCGAGCGAACGGATTGTATCGATGCTGATGTTCATGGGTGCTCCTCGTGGTTGAAGGGAAAGGTTTCTTTGTCTTGCCTACACGTTGGCACACAAAAGGTTACACGCCCACTG
>CAMIVJ010000488.1 GCA_946401765.1 uncultured bacterium
GACGCAGGCCATGTGTTCGATCCTGATCGGCGCAAGGTCGCCACGCGGCTGCTCGTGGACGACGCCAATCCGTCGTAGCGGTCTTACCTCCTCAAACTCGTCGACAATCCCGTCGGCGTGAAAGCCATCGTCCCGGCGTAGGATAGATATGGTATAATATTGAGCCTTCAACAAGGCAAAAACAATGAAAGCTTCTCTTCTATCTCTTCTGTCGCTTCCGTTCATTGCCCTCTCCGCCCATGCGGAGGGCGGCTACACGAACCACGCCGGAAACGTGGTCGCGGGATGGCCGGTCAAGCTCACGGCGACGCAGGTCACGTTGGCGGAACGCGCTACACCAACGGCGCGATGGGGGCATCGCGCCCTGCCACCCGCCACCGATCAACTGCCAACGGCCACGTATCCCCTCTCCATCTTCCCTGAACCGGAACAGCGGCGGATCGCGGCGGACTTCGGCCAGCCGCGCGTGCCGGTTGCCGTGCGGCGGGCGATCGCCGGGGCGGAGAAGGCGATGGCGCGTTCGCGCAAGCGGGCGGAGAAGGGGCTCTGCACGAAGGAGGAGAGCGAGGTCTTCTGCGCGAAGTCCGAGGCTGCGCTCAAGAGTTACCTCGACAAGCAGGTCAAAGAAGGTGTGATCACCCCTGCTGAAAGAAAGGCGCTCGGACATGCTTACTAAAAGATCTTTAATATGTAAGATTTAGTAAGCAGTATTGTGCTAATGCGATTATTTCTTCATTTCCATCATTTTTTATAGAAAAGATATTGGCTGTTGACTAAATCCAACATGGTATGATACAATTTAGGCAGTTCATTTCATTTGAAATTGGAGTTGCCAGATGATTGGGCGTCAAAAAGAGCGGAGTCGGCTATTAGAGGCGTTCGCATCCGAGGATTCGGAATTCGTCGCCGTTTATGGACGTCGCCGGGTTGGAAAGACATTTCTGGTCCGCGAGACGTTCAATCAAAGTTTCACCTTTCAGCATACCGGGGTCAAGAACGGATCGCGTCAGATACAGTTGTCCCGTTTCAGGCAGTCGATGATTGAACAGGGACATCCGGGCTGTCCGGAGCTGAAGGACTGGTTTGACGCGTTTGACAACCTGAAGACCGTCATCAAGGCGAGCGCCGCAGAGCGCAAGGTCGTATTCATCGACGAAATTCCGTGGATGGGCCGGTCGGATCGGAATTTCATTTCCGCCGTGGAGAACTTCTGGAACGGCTGGGCGTCGGCAAGGAAGGACATTCTTTTTGTCGTTTGCGGGTCGGCGACGTCGTGGGTGCTGGAAAAGATCGTGCATAACCGTGACGGGCTGCACAACCGCGTGACGTATCGGATTCGGCTCGACCCGTTCACGTTGAGGGAGTGCGAAGCGTACGCCCAGTCGCGGGGCCTGGCCTACACGCGCGACCAGCTGGCGGAATGCTACATGATCCTTGGCGGCGTCCCGATGTACTGGCGCTATCTCGAACGCGGCAAGAGCGTTGCACAGAACATCGACGAGATGTTCTTTTCCGGCAGCGAAAAGCTCGAGGACGAGTTTGACGAGCTTTACGCGTCGCTCTTCGAGCATCCCGAGCCGTACCTCGCCATCGTAACCGCGATGGCCAAGAAGAAGTGCGGTATGACGCGGGAAGAGGTCGCGGATGTGGCCGGTCTCGAAAACGGCGGGGCGTTGAGCCGTTACCTGAAGGTTCTGGAGCAATGCGGGTTCATCCGCAAGTTCACGGAAATCGGCAAGAAGACGAAGGGGGCCGTCTTCCAGCTCATCGACAACTTCACGCTGTTCTATTTCAGGTTCATGGAGTCCAACAAGGCCAACGACCCGCATTACTGGTCCGCGATGGCGGACACCCGCGTGCATTCGACGTGGGCGGGGCTTGCGTTCGAACGACTTTGCCTGCAGCACATCGACGGCATCAAGCACGCGCTCGGCATCAGCGGCGTCTTGACGAACGTTCATTCCTGGCGCAACGCGAATGCGCAGGTCGACCTGCTGATCGACCGCAGGGACGGAATCATCAACATCTGCGAGATGAAGTACTGGGCGGGGCCGTACGCGATGACGGCGGCGGACGATGCCGCGCTGATGAACAAGAAGTCTGAATTCAAGGCGGCCACGAAGACGCGCAAGGCCGTTCATCTGACCATGGTCACGTCCTTTGGCGTCAAGCCGAACGCCTATTCGGGAAAGGTCCAGTCGTTTGCAACGCTTGACGACCTTTTCGCGATGTGATGCAATTTTGCGGGCAGTGCAAACACGGCAAGAACGAGAGGTGGAGAATGGAAAGTTCGAAACAAGAAGAAACGATCAATGAACTCAAGGCCGCGCTGGCGGAGCTTGAATCGGACGATGGGCTCGAGATGTTCGTGGAAGGGCATGGGCTCCAGAGCCGTTCCTTCGCCTTTTCGTGGCAGTCGGACGGGCTGGAGATCGAATACAACCTGCCGTATGCGCGGGTGTTGTCCGACGAAGAGGAACAGAAGCTGGACGCCGCACGGATCGGCGCGGCGATTCGTCTCGCCATCCTGCTGCTCGCGACATCGTCCAGCGGTGCGCTGCTTCACGACGCGCCATGCGGAACTTGAAGCTGCCGGCAGGGAGCTCATGCGCCAGGGCGTGTCCCTGCGCATGTGCC
>CAMIVJ010000489.1 GCA_946401765.1 uncultured bacterium
AACGAAAAGAACAGAATTAACGAGCAGAGCATACGACTGCGGGATATATCCATACGCCTTTACGATCTGGTGGAAATCATTCGATTCTACGACTCGTGGAGTGTTGGAGAGCAGGGGCGCACTTTGGATGGCGGCAAAATATATCAAATGTACCTTGATGAGAAACACGTACCAGATCCGAAAGGCGATTTGTCTTCACGAGTCAATCATGGGGTGCCGCGACAAGGTCTTTCCGTCAGCTGCTGCCGCGCCGCTGCCACAGACTGACTTTGCCGATGCCGGTGCGTGTACAAACATTGCGCCGAATGTACTGTTGGCGTCGGGTACGCTCCGCAAATAAGTGATTTGGCGCATTTTTCACTAGCGCGGAATGCCCGAAATATGCGATAATATATTCAAATGGTCAATTCTAGACATCTTCATTTTCTGCTTCTCGCGATCGCGTGTGCGCTTGCCGGCGCGCTTGTGGCGTGGGACGGGAATGTCAATCTCAACAAGTTCGCCGTCAAGGACGCTTCTGGCAAGATCGCCGTTCTGGGAACGGAGGGCTCGTGGAGCGACAAGGGCGACGTGAAGGAGCACGTCTTCGACGGCGACACAGGAACGTTCTTCGATCCGCCGACATCCGCCAACCAGCTCGGAAGCGCGTGGGCCGGCATCGCCCTCACCACCTCCAGCATCGTGACGCGCGTGAGCTACGTGGGCCGCAGCGGGCAGAGCTCGCGCATGGCGGGCTGCCTCTTCCAGGGCGCGAACACGCCTGACTTTTCGGACGCAGAGACGTTCCACGTCATATCGCCGCCGGATGGATGGAACGGCACGTCATGGGTGAACGTCACACTTGGAAATGCGTACGGTCCCTACACGTATCTGCGCATCATCGGTCTCTACTGCGGCAATGCAGGCGAGGTCGAGTTCGGGGGCCTTGCGGAGAGCGGCGACGCTGTTCCCGCAGCGCCGCAGATCGAGGCGACGTGGTATCTGAACCAGCATGCCGGATTCCGCCTTGTGGCCGACTCGGACGTTCCGCAGGTATATCGCATCCAGTGGCGAGAGAGCGCGAAGGACGACTATGCGACAATCGCAATCGCATCGCCGTCGAAGGGCGGCGAAACCAGCACGTGGATTTCCACGGAGAAATCGTCCGCAGGCGACTACCGCGTGCGCGGCGTCAACGCGAACGGCAAGGGCGAATGGACGCTCTTCACGATCACATCGCGCGTCGAGGCCGTGGGCACGTGGATCGGCACGGAAGGCTCGTGGAACAACCAAGGCGATACGGGCAACAAGGTGTTCGACGGCGACCCCGCCACGTTCTTCGATTCGATCGAAAACAGTTCGGCCTGGACGGGGCTCGACCTAGGCCGGCCCCAGATGATAGTTGGCGTCAGGTATGTGCCGCGCACCGGCAATTCCGCGCGCATGGTGGGTGGGAAGTTCGAGGGCGCCAACTCGCCCGACTTCTCCGACGCGCGCACGCTCTACACGATCGCCGAGCGTCCCACCTCAGGCACCATCACCGAGGTCGTCTTCGACGAAGCGGTGGCGGGGTTCTACCGCTACGTCCGCTACATGGGTCCGGCGCAGGGCCACTGCAACGTCTCGGAAGTGTCGTTTTTGCTGCCGGAAGTCAACATCGACGGCCCGGCGGCGCCGAGTCTGTCGGCTCCGCCTGGCTTCAGCATGACGAACGTGACGGTGGCGCTTGACTATCCGGTGGATGGCGCGGAGATATTCTACACGCTCGACGGCTCCACCCCCTCGGGCATCGAGACGGAAAACTGCTTCCGCTACACGGCGCCGCTCGTCTTCGGCGACGTTTCGAGCCGTACCAACCGCCTCGCGCTCATCCCCACGAATCCGCCGGAGATGTGGTCGCACGCGCAGTACGGATGGGCGGCGCCGACGGCCGACCAGCCCGACGTGAACGTGCTGCGCGCGCGGGCGTTCAAGAATGGCGTCGCGTGCACCAACGAGGTCTGCGGCACGTGGCTGATCGGCCCGACGGTGAACGGCCATACGCTGCGCGTGGTGTCGCTGCAGACCGACGAGGCCAACTTCTTCTCCGATCCTATCGGCCTCATGGTGCCGGGCGACGTGTACAACACCCTCGGCTGGAACGGGCACTCAGTGGGCATGCCGAACGCGAACTACTTCCAGCACGGCGTGGAGTGGGAGCGTCCCGTCGTGTTCGAGCTCTTCGAGACGAACCGCGAGGAGGTGGTGGCGCAGACGATCGGAGTTCGCATGCACGGCAACTGGTCGCGCTCATGCGCGCAGAAGACGATGGGCTTCTACGCGCGCGCCGAATACGGCACGAAGAAGGTGGCGTACAAGCTTTTCGGCGACGAGGACAATGCCGAATTCAAGCGCTTCCTCCTGCGCAACAGCGGAAACGACTGGTACAAGTCGGGCCTGCGCGACGCCTTTGGGCAGCAGCTCTTCCGCGGATGGGTCTCGTGCGGCACGCAGGGCTACGAGCCTACGGTCGTATACATCAACGGCGCCTACTGGGGCATCATGAACTTCCGCCACCACTACTCGAAGCACTACTTCGAGGGCTGGTACGGCGCTGACCCCGAGAACCTCGACTACGTCAAGATGGCGGCTTCTAGGGGATATGAGGTGCAGGAGGG
>CAMIVJ010000490.1 GCA_946401765.1 uncultured bacterium
CCGCCGAGGTGGCGAGCCTCCTCGCCCTCACCGCCATCCGCAACCAGGACAAGATAGGCCTCGTGCTCTTCTCCGACCGGATCGTCAAGTACATCCCTCCCCGCAAGGGCCGCCAGAGCGTGATGCGCCTTGTGCGCGAAGTTCTGGCCGCGGAAGACGACGCCACTGGCGGCACCGACATCGCAGGCGCGCTCAGGTTCCTGAACGGCGTGCAGAAGCGCCGCGCCGTGGTGTTTCTCGTGAGCGACTTCCTGCGCGGCGCAGGCGGCGATTCCGCCGACTACGAGAAACTGCTGCGCGTTGTGGCCCGCCGGCACGACGTGGTTTGCATCCCCGTGAGCGACCCCGCCGAGGCCGAGCTGCCGAACGTGGGCCTCGCCGAGCTTGAAGATCCCGAGACGGGCGAGCTGCTGCTCGTCGATACGGCAGACGCCTCGGTGCGCGCCAAGTTCGCCGCCGTCGCAAAGGCCGAGACGGAGCATCGCGACCGCTTCTTCGCGCGAAGCGGCATCGACAACGTGCCGGTCTTCACCGACAGACCGTACATCCAGTCCATTCGCGCGCTGTTCAAGAGAAGGGCGTCCAAGCGATGAATAGTTCAGAGTTCAGAATTCAAAGTTCAGAGTTCAGGTTTTCGGCGTTCGCCTCTGGAGTTTTGCGAACCGCCGCGCTCGCGGTGGCGTTGCCGCTCGCGGCGCTGAACGCCGCACAGGTGGCGGACCTAGGCCGCGACGGAGTGGGGGTGACGGTTGAGTCCGAGCCGGACGCGGTGGATCCCGCGCGCGACTTCTTCGTGACGGTGACCGTGAAGTCGCCGTCCGGCAAGAAGGCGTCCCTGCCGGACCTCCGCGACCGCTTCAGAGGATTCCAGGTGGCCGAAGACGTGCCCGAGGAGCCCGTTGCCGAGCCAGACGGTTCGACGACTCTCGTGACGCGCTGGCGCCTCGTTCCCGAGCCCATGGCCGCTCGCCATCGCCTTGCGCCATTTGTAGTCACTGTGGTTTCGGGCGAAGAGGCGCAGACGTTCTACACCGCGCCCGTCATATTCGAGAATCCTCCCGCGCGCGAGGTCGTCACTGGCGACATGGAGATCGATCCGAAGCGCGACCTGCCGCCGCTCAGCTGGAAGCTCGTTGGCATCTGCCTTGGCATTCTGCTTGCCGCAGCCGGCGTTGTCTGCCTCGTGTGGCTTGTGGTGCGCAAGATCCGCACGATGGTGCGCGTCCACCGCATGAGCCCCATCGAGCGCGCGATGTACGAACTGGAGGCGCTGCTCAAGAAGGGACTTCCAGGACGCGGATTCTTCAAGGATTTCTACGTTGAGCTCACGATGGTTGTGCGCCGCTACATCGAACGCCGCCACTCAGTGCGCGCGCCGAACCTCACCACCGAGGAGTTCCTCGCGGCGGCGAAGGACAACCCCGCATTCACGCCCGAAGCCGTGGCGGAGCTGAAGAGCTTCCTCGAGTCGGCCGACATGGTGAAGTTCGCGGGCGTTGACGCAACGCCGGCGATGGCGGACTCCGCCACCGACAAGGCGAAGGACTACCTGCGCACCGACTCCGCGCAGCCTGAGAGCTCCTCCGCCGCGAAGAAAGGAGGCGTGGCATGAGCTTTGCATGGCCATGGTGCTTTCTGATGGCGTTGCCGCTGGGGCTCGCCGGATGGCGAATGCTCAGAAGGGGCAGAAGGGCGGGCATCAAGTTCGCTCCGGTGCGGCGCCTGCCGGCGAAGACCGCGGGCTGGCGGGCCAAGGTGGCGAACTTCGCGCCGTTCATCTTTCTCGCGGGAGCGGCGCTTCTCGTAGTGGCGGCGGCGCGTCCGCGCAAGGCCCTCACGCAGGGCAACCGCAGCGTGGACGCAATCGCGATCGCGATGACGGTGGACGTGTCGGGCTCGATGGAGGCGTTGGACCTCGCGACGAACCGCAGCGATCCCGAGACGCGTCTCGACGTGGTGAAGGAGGTCTTCAAGAAGTTCATCCAGGCGCGTCCAGACGACCTAATCGGCCTCGTCACGTTCGGAGGTTACGCATCGTCGCGCGCGCCGCTCACTGCCGACCACGAGGCGCTGCTGCATGTGCTAAAAGGCGTTCAGGTGCCGAGCGTGAGCTACGATGCGAACGGCCGCCCCATCGATCCTGACGAGACGATGACGGCAGTCGGCGATGGCCTCGCCACGGCGCTAGCGCGCCTCAAGGACGCCGAGCCGAAGTCGAAGATCGTCATTCTTCTATCCGATGGCGTTTCCAACACCGGCGTCGTGGAGCCGGATGCCGCCGCAGCAGCAGCCGAGAAGCTTGGAATCCGCGTCTACACGATAGGCGTGGGAACGAAGTCGCGCCGCACGCCGTTCAAGGCGCGCGACATGTTCGGGCGCACGTCCATACAGTATGCCAACATGTCCTTCGACGAGTCGCAGCTCAAGTCAATCGCCGAGAAGACGCACGCGCGCTACTTCGCGGTGAACGACAAGGACGGACTTAAGTCGGCACTAGAGGAGATCGACACCCTCGAGAAGACCACGCTCGACCGCACGGTGTACCAGCGCTGGCACGAGTACTTCGCGCCGTTCCTGCTGGGCGGCGTGGCGTTGCTTCTCGCCGCAGTCTCCCTGCAGATGGCCGC
>CAMIVJ010000491.1 GCA_946401765.1 uncultured bacterium
AAGTCCGCCGACGGGTTTCGTCGCCGCAAGCTCTACGGCGGGACCGGTTCCAACGGAAAATCCATCTACGATGATGTCCTCGGGCTTGAAGCCGCGTTTTTCGACGAGCCAGTCGTAGAGACGGTGGACATTGCGATAGCAACCTTCCTCGTCCGGCGAGCCATCTGACAGCCCGTAGCCCGGATAGTCCACGGACGAGACCGTATAGCCGTCGCCGCAAAGCTCTCCGATGGCCCACAGCGTCTGCACCATGTTCTCCGCGTTGCCGTGGCAGCGCAGAATCGCCTTCTTGCCACGCCGTAGCTCCTGCGAAGGCGGGCTGCCGCGTTCGGGCCCACGCACGACCGCCGCGATCCTGACGCCGTTCGTTCCGATGTCGACATATCCCGCCGTCGTCTCGCAGTACCCGCCGCGGCAGAATTCGGGGTGGAACATGATGGAATTGATGCACCCCGTTCCGATCATCAGCGCGAGCACAAGCACGAGAATGACGATTCTCAATAGTGATTTCATGAGTTTCTTAATCATAGCCATTAGTCGCTCCTTTCGATTCGCTGCCGCCAACTCAATGGCAAGGCACCATCATCTTCTCGTAATCTTCACCAAGTGCATCTACCAACTCTTTGGTTGTGCATCTGACAGTCAATTCAATATCATTGATTTTCACATAAATGACGGTGTTGCTCGAACAGTTGTTGGCGCTGACAATGCAACTGTCATCCCTTCGGAAATGGTCGCTGAAAATATGCCAACTTGTTCCCGAAGCGACAAAACCGCCGTCGCTTTCAAGCGCTTTGTATAAATCGGAATGCTTGTTTCTAAACCAATACTCTTTACCCTCTACCGTAAAAACCAGCGAGGTGATGGCATTGTTGCTTAAATCAAACTCGATATCATGAATCTCGTTTGGTATCCATTCGGTCGCCGATATGCCATACTTCTCATATTTCCAAACCGGAACTTCAAAACACCCCGTCAGGCAGAGCATCGCTGTACTCGCCACGGCCCGCACAAACATCATCCGCGTATTCATTTCGCTTCCTCCGTTTCTACCTTTTCCGAAGTCTTCTTCAAATACTCGTCGCGTCGATAAAAGTCAACTGGCAGACAAAGCGTATCCCAGACAGGCGCAAGGACCAACGCCTCTCCCGCCCACACTACCGCGCCAGCCGGAGCAAAGAAGAGTGGAGTCAACGGCCAATCATCTGCGTCCGCAGTTAGAAACCCTGCGAAGAACACCATCACGCCTACAGACGGCGGCAAATATGTCTGACCTTCCATGTCCTTGTCGGGAATGGCGATGGAAAAAGGCAAAGGCATATATGTGGAATCGCCTATCTCGCGATGGTATTCATCCAACTTCTGGAATGTCATTGTCTTTGTTGCAACATAATACTCGCCAGTGCGCTCTATGGAACAGCACCCAACTAAGCAGAGCATCGCCGCCCCCGCGACGGCCCGCGCAAACATCATCCGCGCATTCATTTTCGTTTCTCCTCCGGTTTTTGTTTTAGACAGGATTTACAGGATTGACAGGATTGAGAACCTTTCCCGCAATCCTGTTAATCTTGTTAATCCTGTCTAAAAACACTTTGCGTCCTTTGCGTTCTTTGCGGCTAAAATCACTCCGCGTTATACCACTCCTCAAGCTTTCGATTGAATTCAAGCCGCGTCAAGCTCGACCATTCCTTCACACGGTCGGTCAGGTCCTCGATGTGCATCGTCACGCGGCGGCGCGGGACGAACGGCGACCAGAAGAACCACAGGAAAACGCTCTTGATGAAAGTCGGCACAAACGAGGGAGAGGTCTTGCGTCCCTTTCGCGACCAAATCGACGCCCAGAGTCCGCGCGTTCTGACGCCAATGACGCGCACCCCCTCTGGCAGATCGCCGCACATGTTGTACGCGAGCTGGCGCGTGCCGATGTCTTCGCGCTCCGGCTCGGTCTGGATGTGTCCCGAGGGATAGAAGATGACGTTGCCGCCGTCTTCAAGCGTCGACTTCACGATGTCGCCAAGGCCGCGAGCGATCGTCGCGCCCTTCGTCGTGCGGTGCTTGCGAAGGTCGGGAACCGCCACCGCACCCAGCGTCTTCAAAACGCGCGGCGCGACGATACCGGTGCGGAAGAAGAGTTCGTCCGAAAGCGGCTTCAACGGCGTCTTCCAGAACGTCACGCCCACGAGCATCGGGTCAACCATCGCTGGGTGATTGGGGAGAACGAGCAACGATGTTTTCTTGACAGGATTTACAGGATTAACAAGATTTTCGGGGGTCGCGCCTTCGCCAAGGCTTCGGCGTGCAAGCTGGGGGTCTCCCCCAGCTCTTGATCCTGTCAATCCTGTTAATCCTGTCTTATCTTCAATCTCAACTTTGTATCTCCAGGCAAAGACCCAGCGGCCGACATAAAGCAACACCGGCCTGTAGCTGAACACAAATAGGAACGGCGCAACGAGAAACGCGACGGCCAAAAGGAGCAGAAACGCCCTCGGACCAAACGCCCAGCTCACAAGCGCGTAGCATCCGCTCGCCGCGAGCATGAAGAGAAACGACACCTGGTTGAAATAGGCGAGCATCGTGTTGAGCTTCGGGCCCTTCACGACCTTCTGTATCTCGGCGTCGAA
>CAMIVJ010000492.1 GCA_946401765.1 uncultured bacterium
CGTCCATGCCGATACGCGCGAGCGTGCCAGAGCAGGCCGGCGGCTCGCCGCCGTCGCGCTGCCACAGCTCGAAGCCAAGCTGGAAGGCGGCCTTTGCGAGGCGCTTCGGCCTGTCGCGCTGCCAGGAACGAAGCGTTGCCGGCGCGCCCATCGAGAGGACGGTGCGGTCCTCAGCGTCGGCTGCCGCGCGCAGGCGCAGACGCCGCTGGTAGGGCGAGTCGGGCGCCATCATCGAGAGCGCCACGAGCTTGCGCCCCTTGGCGGCTGCGCCGAGCTCGAGGCGGCCGTCGAATGCGCCGTCGGTGAATATGCACTCTGCGTCGCCGCATTCGCGCAGCACCTCCTCGGCGAAGGCGTCGACGATCCCCAGGAGCTCGCGCGTGCGCTCGAGCGTGCGGCCGGGCAGCACGCCGGCGGAAAAGAGGGCCGAGGCCACGAATAGCACCACGAGGCCGTGGCGCTTGCCGCGTGGAAGGTCGAGCGGCACCTCGGCGTCGTCGTCCATAGCGCGGAAGCTCGATAGCTTGGCATGGTTTCTGCAGCATGCGTCGCATCCTAGCACCGTGACGAGGTATGTGACGGTGCATGCCGAGAGCAGCAGGAACATCTGCAGGAAGTACGAGGAGCGCACCGCGGTGAGCGGGTTCCAAGTCCAGAACCACAGCTGCGGCACCATCGAGAGCTGCGAGTACGCCACCATGCCGCAGACGAACACGATTGCGCCCACGTGGTACGGCAGGAAGTTCTCCTCGTCCACGGCGCGCGGCAGAATGAGACACGCCACGGCGAACGGCAGCACGCACAGGACGAACGCCAGCACCCACCCGAGGCTGTCGGCGGTGCCCGTGAAGATGGCCCACCACCTGAGCAGATACGCGAGCGGCAGGCCGCCCTGCTCGAGCGCCTGGGTGCCGCCCATCTTCGTGAACGACCAGCAGTTGAGCACCACGCCGGCCGCAAGGCCTAGCCCCCAGAAGAACGTGAGGTTCCACTTCGCCGTCTGCGCCGTGAGCGGTTCGAGCAGCGGCATGTTCTCGCAGAGCGCATCGTGCTGGAGGGCCATGCGGAAGACGATCCAGCAGAATGCAAGAAGCACGAATCCGAGAGGCGTCTCGGCGGCGAGAGCGCCCAGGAGGAACATCGATGAGTATGCGCAGAGGAGGCTGCCGTCAAGCATGAACATCACGAACGGCGTGACGGCCGCAAGCGTCAGCAGCACCTGCAGCCCGCCCGGAGTGAACGCCTGCCCTGCGCGCCATGCGGGGTCGGAGCACGCGAAGAACATCGCGCCCAGGAACGACGCCACGTACTGCACGAGATAGCGGCGCTGCGACGTTCGCAGCCGCCCGCGCACGAGCAGAGCAAGCGACGCGCGCAGGAAGAGATACACCATGCCGGAAGTCAGCGCCGCGCACACGCGCCCGGCAATGCACAGGCACTTCTCGCCCGCCGGAACGCCACCAAGGAAGAACAACCTCACGACCACTCGCCAGAATCCGGGAAACACGTCGGATGGCGGACGCAGCCCCGCGGCCACGGCCGCGTCGTTCCACACCTCCGGCACGAGCCCGGGAAACGCGTATAGGCTCATCCCCGCGAACACCAGCGCCGCAAGCGCCGCCGCCAGAATCCAGTCCATCACGCGCAGGCGCTCGTCCGGCAGGAACATCCTCTGCGCCGGCTGGCCGTCTTCGCCCTCTTCCTTCTCGTCTTCGTCGTAGTAGCTGCGCATCGCCTCTCCAATCCTACTTGTTGTTTCCCATGCACTCCGGCATGCCGATCGTGTTCACCGAGATGTATCCGCTTGAGATGAGGTCGCGGTAGCTCGGCACTCCTGCGGCCCCAGGCGCCACGCGCCCCTGCCACGCCATCCAGGCCTGGAGATGCTGCCACAGCTCACGCCGCATCACGTACGCCGCAGTTCCATGAACGCCCCATCCGCTCCAGAGCGCGCTCGCGGCGGCGGACGTTTGCTCTATGCGCCGTATCTTCCCGGCCATCGCATAGCGCGAGCCCGAGCCCTCCATGCCCGTCACCTGCCAAAGCATCACGCCAGCCTCGGCCTGCGCCGAGACAAATGTCAGCGCAAGCGCGGCCAAAATGGTCGAGATTAGTTTCATGCCAACTGTCCTTTTCATTGCAAGGAGACTATAATAGCATTTGTAACGTGAAAAGGCAAGCACGCAGCTCATCGCGTGATACGCGCGGCAGCCTGGCACGCCGGACCGAGCGTCAGCTCGTAGAAGCCGTTGACGACCTTCCCGCCTCCGGGCCTGCGCGCGTAGCGGCAGCCGCTTTCGAGACCGCAAGGCACTAGCGTCTCCTCCGCGACGATCTTGCCGCGTCCGTCCGTCGGGATGCGGAACGTGCATGGCTTATCGGTCGAGAAGTTGTAGAACGTCACGTAGCGCGAGCCGTCTGGCGCATCGGTGGCGAATGCGTTCTCGGGCAGGTCGGGAATCACGGACGGCACGCCGCCGACGTGTCCCTTCCAGAGGCGCATGGCCTCGCCGATCGACGTGAGATGGCTCTCGAACGGACTTACTGTGATCGCCTGCTCGTTGATCGGCTGGAAGTAGCAGACGTACCTGAGGCCCCACGCCTCCCAGTTGCGCATCAT
>CAMIVJ010000493.1 GCA_946401765.1 uncultured bacterium
GTTCATCTTGGCCACGGGCGTCGCGCTTGCGGGACCGTGGGTGAAGTACGGCGACGGGCCTGTGCTCGGGAACAAGAAACTCGGCACGTGCTTCGACATCAACGTCGTCACGAACGGCCCCGCGCCGTACACGATGTACTTCTCGTGGCGTCCGAGGAAGGCCATCGCGTTCGTGAGGAGCAACGACGCGCTCACGTGGACCCAGGAGCCGGAGATCTGCCTGCGCGAGAACCCCGCGAGCGGCTGGGAGGATATCGTCAACCGATCCTGCACCGTCAAGAAGGACGGCGTGTGGCACATGTGGTACACCGGCCAGTGCGCGAAGGAAAAGTGGAGGGGCCGAATCGGCTATGCGGTGTCAAAGGACGGCGTCCACTTCGAGCGCGTGAGGAAGGAGCCGGTCCTTGAGGCGACGGAGACGTACGAGAAACCGTCCGTGATGTGCCCCACCGTGATGTGGGACGAGCAGCGCCAGGTCTGGCGCATGTGGTATTCGGGCGGCGGCACGTACGAGCCGGACCGCAACTGCTACGCGGAATCGAAAGACGGCGTCAACTGGGTGAAGAAGGGCGTGGTGCTCACGCACGGCCCGCGCGAATCGTGGTACCGCGACCGCGTGGCGGGCTGCGAGGTGCACAAGCTGCCCGACGGGCGCTACGCGATGTTCTTCATCGGGTATCCCGATTTGGACACCGCCCACATCGGCTGCGCGATCTCGCCTGACGGCGTCAAAGACTGGAAGGTTATCGACCAGTCTCCGCTCGTCATTCCCGATCCCGGCACCTGGGATTCGAGCGCATGCTACAAGCCGTCCGTCTTCCGCGACGAGAAGAACAACCGCTGGATGCTGTGGTACAACGGCCGCAGCGGCGGCCCTGAGTACGTGGGGTGCGCCGTGCACGAGGGTCTCGACCTCGAGGCGCCGCCCGAGAAGTTGCCCGATCCCAGGAAACTACTTTCGACGTACGTGCGCCGCTTCAACGCCCATGACGAGGAGACTGTCACGAACGCCATCCCGAACGCCGCCGCCGAGAAGTTCCTCGCGGAGAACGTCCCGTTCTTCGCGTGCCCCGACCGCGAGATCGAGCGCACCTACTATTTCCGCTGGTGGACCTTCCGCAAGCACATCCGCAAGGGCGCGCGCGGCGGATGGCGCATCACGGAGTTCCTGCCGAAGGTGGGCTGGAGCGGCGCCGACAACACGATCGTGTGCGCGGCGGGGCACCACTTCCGCGAAGGACGCTGGCTGCGCGATCCGCAGTACCTCGTGGACAACGCCCGCTTCTGGCTCGCCGGCAAGGACGCCGGCCACCGGTGGGGCTATTCGAGCTGGCTCTACACGGGAACGTGTCAGCTTGCCGAAGTCTCGGGACTGGACGACCTGCCCGCCGCGCTGCTTAACGACGCCGTGAATTACTACGCGCGTTGGGAGAAGGGCGTTCCGAAGCAGGGGGGCAAGTTCATCATGGGCGGCGACGGCAAGGGCGGGTTCATGTCCCTCGACGGACACGAGGGCACGGAGATCTCTCTCGGCGGCAGCGGATGGAAGCCGCTCTTCAACTCGGCGATGTGGAGCGAGGCGAAGAGCATTGCCGCCGTCGCGCGCCGTGTCGGGAAGGCGGATCTTGCCGCGCAGTTCGAGGCGAAGGCCGAGGGTGTCCGCAAGGCGCTGATGGCGAAGTGCTGGAACGGCGACCTCAAGTTCTTCACCACGCGGCACCGGGATGGTGCCTTGACAGCGGTGCGCGAGCTCCACGGCTATGCCCCGTGGTACTTCGGGATGCCGCTTGACGTCGCGCCCGACTGGGAGCAGCTCTTTGACGAGAAGGGCTTCGCCGCCCAATACGGGCTCACGTTCCCAGAGCGCCGCGCGAAGGGCTTCACAATCGCCTACAAGGGGCACGAGTGCCAGTGGAACGGACCGAGCTGGCCGTTCGCAACCTCAGTCGCGCTCACGGCATACATCAACGGTCTCCACTCCCGCGCGCGCAAGCCCGGCGAAAGCGAACGCTTCACGTTCCTGATGTGGCAGTACGCATTCGCGCACAAGCTGCACCGCACGCCCACCAATCCCGTCGGACGCAGGTTCGACCCGACGGTGCCCTGGATCGACGAGAACATGAATCCCGACACGGCGGACTGGATCGCCCGCACGCTCCTCCTTCAGCGCAAGCAGAAGCCCCGCGAGCGCGGCAAGGACTACAACCACTCGACGTTCTGCGACCTGGTTATCTCGGGACTCGTCGGTTTCATTCCGGAGGGTGCGGACGGCTTTGCGGTGGATCCGCTGTGCCCTGCAAAGTGGGACTATCTCATTCTCGACAATCTGCGCTACAGGGGCCATGACATCTCCATCCGCTGGCACCGCGGGCGCGGGCTCACCGTGAAGGTAGATGGACGCGAGACCACGCACAGCCCCACGCTTTCCAAGGTGCATGTGTGCCTCGTGCCATAGGATTTTTGATTTGCCATGCAGCATAGAGATTTACTGAAGGCCGTCTTATGCGCCGTGGTTGCGGCAAGCGCGGCAGTTCCGGTTTGCACGGCGGCGCGCGTGGATGTGCATCCGCAGTGCTTCGAGCCTGGCGGATGGTCGCTCGACCCGCAGTTCATGGACG
>CAMIVJ010000494.1 GCA_946401765.1 uncultured bacterium
AGGCCGCGTACAAGACCTTCTCCGAGCGCGGTACCTGGTGGAAGAACGCCGTCAACCCAGAGACCGGCTACTGCCATCGCAGAAACGCCAAGGGCGAATGGGACCAAACCTTGACTTCTATCTCGGGTGGAATCTCTGGGAAGGGTTATGTGGAAGGCAACGCCTGGCAGCTCACGTTCTTCGTGCCGCAGGACGTCCCGGCGCTCGTGGAGATAATCGGACGCGAACGCTTCCTCGAACGGCTCAAGTGGGGCTTCGAGAAGAGCTGTCCGTTCCGCTACAACGCCCCCGGCGAGAACTACGCGAAGTACCCCGTCGTTCAGGGCAACCAGCAGTCGATGCACTTCGCGTTCCTCTTCAGCTGGGCGGGCGAGCCGTGGGAGACGCAGAAGTGGGCGCGGTCGATCATGGAGCGCTACTACGGCTACGGCGATTCGACGGCGTGGCTTGGCGATGAGGACCAGGGGCAGATGAGCGCGTGGTTCGTGATGGCGTCGCTCGGGCTTTTCCAGACGGACGGCGGATGCCGCGCGGAACCCGTCTATGAAATCGCGAGTCCGCTCTTCGAGGAGGCGACGATCGATCTTGGGGGACGCTTCGGTCGCGGCGACAAATTCACCATCAAGGCGCATAACGCCTCCCGCGCCAACAAGTACGTGCAGAAGGCCGTGTTCAACGGCAAGCCGCAGAACTTCTTCCTCATCGACGCCCGCGAAGTGCTGAAGGGCGGCACGCTGGAACTGTGGATGGGATCCGAGCCAAACAAACAGTGGGGGATTGCGAAGTGAAAACCATCAGCGCGGACATGGGTGGCAGCCGGGTGAAGTTGGCCACGGTGGATAATGGCGTAGTCGTGGAGAGTGAGATTTTCCCGGTCGCGCCGGATGGGTTCACCGGTACGCTGGCGGAACTTGAACGGCGCGTCTCGGCTATGCGCGCCCGACATCCGGGAGAATGGGACGGAATCGGCATCGCACTGCCCGGCATCATCGACGAGGAGAAGTGTCGCGTCTTGAGCTGTAACGCGAAGCACGCCGGCGTGGAGGATGTTGACATCGCGGCGTGGGCGCGGGAGAAGCTGTTGCTTCCATGCCGCGTGATCAACGATGCGCGCGCGGCGCTTCTCGGCGAACTCAACTTTGGCTGTGCCAAGGGCGAGCAGAACGCCGTGATTATGATCCTCGGCACGGGCGTGGGAACGTCCGCCGTGTGCCGGGGGCATTTGGAACGTGGTGCGCATGGTACGGCCGGGCTTCTCGGCGGACACTTTCCAATTCAGTTCGATGGAGGACGGAAGTGCAACTGCGGAGGCGAAGGATGTCTTGAAGCGTATGTGGGCACTTGGGCGCTCAAGGAGATGGCCGACGATCCGGACTACGACTACCGCCGCTTCGCCGAATACTACGAGAAGGGTGAAGAAAAAGCGCAGCGGCTCTTTGCAACGATTTCCACAGCCCTTGGCGCAGGCGCGCTCGCGCTTGTGCATCTCTATGACGCCGAGACGGTCATCTGGTCTGGCGGCGCCTCGCATTTCACGCCGCTTCTCAAGGCGGCGGAGGAATACGTGTGGAAGCATTCCTGGACGCCGTGGGGCAAGGTTCGTTTCGTCGTGGCCGACAATCCTGAAGCATCCGTAGTACTCGGCCTTCATGCGCTTTTCGCGGAGGGAGTGGTCAAGTGAAGTCGTCATACGACAAGTTTCCAGCAATAACGGTTCCAGCGGGTGGCGAATGCCGCGCTGTTGCCGGGTGGGAGGCGATTGGCGTGGAGTTGCGGGCGAGGTGCGGCGGCGGTCGAGGGACGACCATACTACGTGGGGCGGCTCGCCGAGGACGGCTCGCCCTACCGAAATGCGTCATTTGCGTAGATCTCTACCATGGCGTGTGGGAGCAGGAGGTGCTGTATGCGCTGAAGAAGGCGCTTCGTCCAGACGCGGTGATCGAGACGCGCGAGGCGAACAAGACGCATGACGAGGTGCGTGCGATGCTTGCGGCGGACCAGGGCGACGACCGCGTGTTCGCCGTGATGTCGCACAGAAGGGTGGAGGACTATTTCGACCCGGCGAAGGTTGAGACCGTCAAGGCGAAGATCGCGGCGGCGCGGGGTGTCGTGCTCGTTTATGGCGTGGCGGCGGCGGTGTGCTGTCCCGAATGCGACATCTACGTGTACGCCGACATGGCGCGGTGGGAGATTCAGCAGCGTTTCCGTTCGGGACGGCTCGCCAACTGGCTCGATGACAATGCTGGCGAGGATGCGCTTCGTCTCTACAAGCGCGGCTTCTTCGCCGATTGGCGTGCGCTCGACCGACACAAGCGCGCGCGCTACGAGCGGATGGACTACATCCTCGACACGAACGGCGCCGAGCCGAAGATGATGACGGGGGCGGCGTTCCGGCGCGGACTCGAAATCGCCGCGTCGCGTCCGTTTCGCGTGATGCCCTACTTCGATCCCGGCGTGTGGGGCGGACAATGGATGAAGGAGAAGTTCGACCTCGACCCGTCGAAGAAGAACTACGCCTGGAGCTTCGATTGCGTGCCGGAGGAGAACTCGCTTCTCATGGACGTGGGCGGGATCGTCCTCGAGACGCCGGCGATCAACCTCGTCTTCCGCCATCC
>CAMIVJ010000495.1 GCA_946401765.1 uncultured bacterium
CCGCAAGCGTCCCCGGCAACATCACCTTCCCCGCGAAGTTCGTGCCCGTCACATGCCACTCCCCCGAAAGGTCGATGCCGAGCGGGGCGGCCAAAGCCCCGCAAGAGAGGATCAATAGCGCGGCACATGCCGTGCAGAAGCTGATGGATGTCTGAGTTGTCATGTTTCTCCTTTGTCTTTTGCCCGTCTTGCCAAATCAAGACGTGTGGCCGTTTTATGAGGTTAATTCTGTTTAGCCGTATAGCGGAAGATCCTCGTTTCGCCCTTCTGGAAAGGTAGTTTCACCTTCGGGCCAACTCCAATTCGCTTGTCCGTGAGGGCGTCCGTGACCAGAGCTTCCACGCCGAAGTCGATTTCAAGCGGGCCTTCCTCGCGCGCCTGCACGACCACGTATCCCTCCGCCGCGCAGACGGTCGCCTTGAGCGGCTGCGTGTAGAAATGCACGCCCGCTGCCTTCGCGTGTTCCACGATCTTCTCCGTGACGACGTCGTACGGCGTCGCCGCCTCCACGACGCGCATCGCCGGATGCGCCCTCTTCATCTCCTCCAGCCGCGCCCGGCGCGCCGGATCCAGGTCGCGCGCGTACGCGATGAGGAGCAGCTTGCAGACCGGCGGGTTGGCGAGGACGTCGTCGAGCAGGTACTGCCCGTGCGTCGCGCCGCACAGGTTGAGCCTGAAGCGGGCGTGGTGCAGCTGCGGCGCCACCTCTTTGCTCGAACCGAATCCGTTGCGCATGAGGCTCCGCTCGTCCACCACGAGGGCGATCTCCGGCGAGTAGGGCTTCGTGCGGAGCAGCATCGCGTCGTCCAGGACGTTGAGGGCCTTGCGTATCTTCCACATCTCCGCGTCGCGGAACCAGCCGCGCCCGCACAGGTCCATCCACCAGTCGCCGTGCCCGCGCAGGATGTTCAGCGCACCGTTGCGCAGCAGCGCGTTGCGCGTGACGAACGGCGATTTGTTCCTCAGCCCCACGTTCACCGGGAAGCTCCACAGGTCCTCGAGGTGCGTGCGGGTGTCGTCCTCGTTGATCCACAGGAAGCCGTTGCGCATGAACGTCTCGGACGGCGCCATCACCGGCGCCAGGCCCGGCCAGCCGCGTCCCGTATAGCTGAACGGGGCGGAGAAGCCGTCGATGCAGTCCTTCCCGTGCCGCATGATCCAGTCGACGAAGAAGTGCCCCGTCTCCGCCGCGCCCGGGACGACCGCGCCGAGCTCCCACGTGTAGCCGTAGAAGAAGATCGCGAGCGAGCCGCCGTCCGAACCGCGCCGCACGGCCGCGCCGAGGTCGCAGAGGAGGCTTGCCATCTCCTCCTGGCGGAACTCGCCGAACTGGATCACGCGGCGGTCGAGGACGGGATCGAGCCGCCCCTGCGGACGCTTCACGCGCCGCGCCTCGGGCGACGGCACCTCCGCCGTCCAGGCGTCCTTCTCGCCCCGCTTCGCGAGCCAGGCGCGGAAGGCGTCGCGGGTGTGGACGTCGTACCCGGAAAGCTCGCCGCTCTGCGACATCATGTAGAACCACTCGGCGGAGTTCTGTCCGCTCACGTGCAGCCCGGCGAAGTTGCGCGGGAACTTCGCGCGCAGATGGCGCGTGAGGCGTTCCACCGCCTCGCATGCGGCCTTGCGGTACGGACGGGCGGAGACGGACGACATCCGTACCGGATACCCCTTGTCAAACACCATCCTGAGCGACTGGTCGCGCTCGAGCATCCACCCCGGCGCGTCCGCGCACACGCGCGGGACGATCAGCGCCTTCGGGTTGGCCGCGATGACGTGCTCAAATTCACGGTCGATGCGCCCGTAGGCGGGCGGTTCGCCCGGCGGAGCCCACCAGTCCATGCACCCCCAGGAGATGTCCGTGGAGAACGTCACGAAGTCCACCTGCGCGCCGGCCGCGAGGCGCACCGTGTCGCCGAGCGTGTCGCCGTAGGGGAGCGGCATCACGACCTTGCGGCCGGCGGCGTCGGTGTAGGACGCCTCGTGCGTGAAGTACGTGCGGTGGTGCGTGGAGCGGTGCGTCACGACGAAGTGGTAGAGGTGCCCCTTCCTGAGATGCAGCCCGTCGCGCGCGAAATGGCGCGTGCGCTCCTCGCCGCCGGACGAAAGGCGCACGGTCGTGCCGGCAGTCTTGTCGACCAGCTTCGCCTCCGAAAACCACATCGGCTCGTCGTCGTCGAATCCGTCAAGCGACACGCGCCCCCTGTCGGTATCCTCCTCCGGACGGAAAGGGATGGTGTAGTCGAGCTTACGCACTTCCGAGATCGGGCAGAGGCACGGCGCCGAGCCATAGTAGAAGCGCGGGCGCACCGCCACGCCGTCGACGAAGATGCGCGGGCCCTGCGACGTCTGCCGCACCCGCACCTCCACCGGCCTCTCCGCCGCGCATGCGCCAAGCGCAAGCATGACAACCAGAAACGTTTTCATGGCACGCATTATACCACTTCCGCGATTTTCCGGCAAGGGCGTTTGAGGCAACTGCAAGGAGAGGGCCGCCCCGCAGCTGCCGCATTTACCTGACGATCAGCATGAAGCCCTTGCCGTAGATGAGCCGCAGGCCGGTCGCGTCCTTCTTCACCTTGAAGCCGGCGGACGCCGTGGCGGGATCGAGCA
>CAMIVJ010000496.1 GCA_946401765.1 uncultured bacterium
CAGTGGCCGGCGGAGAAGGCGGAGTTGTGGAATCCGATGCAGGGCACGGTTGAGCGGCCAGAGGTTGAGAACGGGATGGTGAAGGTGGCGTTGGAGCCGAGCGAGACGGTTTTCGTGGTGTGGCCGGGGGAATGTTTTAACGCAGAGGCACAGAGTCGCGGAGGCGCAGAGAATGGTAGGGCGCGCGCGCCGCGCGCGCCGCTCCCGCGGGTGGATATTTCCAAGGGGCAAGTGGTCGCGACTACCGTAAAAGAGATCGTCACGCCTGTGGTGGTTGAGAAGGGGCCTGAATACGCCGCGCTGATGGATTTCGTGAAACCGCTTGAAGGCGCGAAGTGGATCTGGCATCCGAAGAATCCGATGGCGAGGGGACATGTAAAGTTCCGCGCGACGCTCGACTTGGCGAAGGCCGAGGAGGCGCAGGTCGTGTTCGCGTGCGACACAACGGCGACGATCTATGTGAACGGCGAGAAGGTCGCCCACCAGCCGCCCGGCGCCGAGGGCTTCTACTACGGCTGGAGCGTGCCCGTGCGGACCAACCTGACGTTCAAGGCCGGGCGCAACGAAATCACGGTCGAGGCCGAGAACAGGTATCCCACCGAAAGCAATAAGCCGAGGCTCGCCGGGTTCGTGGCGGCGTTCACATGGCCGGGCGGCGTGTTCCGCACGGACGACAAGTCATGGCAAGTCGCCCGCGCGGGCGAGAGCTTCACCACGCCCAAGATCGTGCGCAACTTCGGCGACAGGCCGTGGCAGAAGTGCATGTTGGGCCCGACGCGCAGTCCCTACAAGGAGAGCGTTTCGACGGAAATCAAGTTCACGCTCCCGGCATTGAAGGACGGGGCGCGCGTGTATCTCGTCTGCGACGGCACGGAGGGCGAGAGGAGCGCGGCGGTGACGGTGAACGGCGCCTACGCGGGCGGGTTCATCGGTGCGCCGTATCGCATCGACATCACGCGAGCGGTCAAGCCCGGCGCAAACACGCTGGAGGCGAAACCCTTCCGCCTGACGCATCCAAAAATCGTGGTAATGGAATAGACTTTGTGGAGGGACTCGAAATGCTAAGCAATGACATACAGTCTCGCAGGGGCGCCCGTGCGAGAACGTCCATGTGAAGGTGCGCCAGCTGCGCCACGACTTCAAGTACGGCGCGAACATCTTCGGTCTCGCCGAGACGAAGAACGGCGCGGAACATGCCGCTGCGTACAGGGAACGTTTCGCGGCGGCGTTCAACTTGGCGACGTTGCCGTTCTACTGGCAGGCGAATGAGCCGGAGCCGGGCAAGTATAGATTCGCGAAGGATTCGCCGTACGTCTATCGCCGCCCGCCGATCGATCTCTGCCTTGAGTTCTGCGAGGCGAACGGCATCGAGTCGAAGGCGCACTGTCTGAACTATGTCGAGGTTGGTCTCTTCCCGACGTGGGTCAAGGGTGATGTGAAGCGAGAGAAGGAACTGGCTCCCAGTTACGGGCGAGAGCCATCTTGACCAACAGACCAAGATTTGATATTATTTTTTCTGTCTTGGACAACCATCTTCAGGAGTTTGTGCGATGCCTACAGTCTTAAATGTCAATGAAGCGAAAGCGAACTTTTCAGGCATGCTGGCGGAGGTCGAGCGCAACAAGCTGACAATCACCATCACGCGCTACGGACGTCCCGTCGCGCGAGTGGTGCCCATTGAGCGCAAGGCGCGGTCTCTCTCGCCCATTCCCGGCCTTGCCGGGAAGATAAAGATCAACTGCGACTTGTTTGCGGACGGATCTGAGGATTGGGAGGCATGTAATGCGCCGGCTACTACTTGATACCTGTGCGGTCTTATGGCTTGCCAATGGGGAATTGGGACGTTTTACCAGCGACACCCTTGACGCCATGCGAGATGCGGAGGATTTGTGCATCAGCCCGATTACCGAGTGGGAGATTTCGCTCAAGTGGCATGACGGGGGAATCATCCTGCCGATTCCGCCGCGAAGGCTTCTTTCCCGCTTCATGGTAAAGTATGGCGTCAATCTTGCTCCTTTGACGGGAGAGGTCATGTTCAGGGCTACGGAACTTCCGCAGATACACCGTGATCCGGCAGATCGATTCATAATAGCAACGGCGTTGACGGAGAACATGCCCGTAGTTACGACAGACCGTCGCTTCCCCCAATATGGCGTTCTGGTCATGTCGTAGGCGAACATTGGTAACGACTACGGGCGGCGGAGACGATGTGAATCAGGAGGTCCCCGCACCGATATTTTCGTTTTAGAAGGAGCAAAAAATGCATGAGTCCGGAAAAATAAGAAAGACCATTGCAGCATCTTGCTGCTGTGCGCTTGCTGCCTTGACGGCGTCAGCGCAAAGTGCGTTCGTGTGCCAGTACGACGGCATGAACGAGACCAACCGCGTGGAGGTGAAGTCGGTGAAGGTGTCCGGCGCGAACCGCACGCTCACGTGGACAGCGGACCGCGACTACCCGCAGTGCGGCGTGGGCTTCGAGTTCGTCGCGGCCAACTGGACCACGAAGAACTACGTCTTCGCGCCGGCGGCGATCTATGACGGCAATCGCTTTGACATCTCGTACGTCCGCTACGCGCCGTACATCACCGACTGGGAGATGCCGAAGA
>CAMIVJ010000497.1 GCA_946401765.1 uncultured bacterium
AACCAATACCTCGGCTTTGACGAGAGCGTGTTCACCGACAACTGCTTCGGCGAGATGACCACCTCTGAACCGGCTTTCTTCAAGCCGCCAACTTTCACGGTGCCGGAGGCGACCACGCCCTCGTTGAAGAGCACCTTGCCCTCTGTCGCAACGTCCAAATCCCCGGCGACGTTGACGGCCTTGCCGTCGGAACCGCCCTCGGCGAACGTGACGTCGACGTCATCCGCGTCATCTGCGAAATCGCTTAGCTTGATCGAGACCTTGCCGCCCTCAACGTTGTCCACGACAAGTCTTTCCCCGGCGGCCAGCGTGGTCTGTCCGACATTGAACTCGCTGCCGCCCTGTACGGAAACGTTCTTGCCCAGCAGAGCGACGCTGGCGCCGTTGAAGGCCGCGCCGTTCCCAACTGAGACGTCGCCCATCATGTCGCCTAACTTAGGAATCGACATGTCAGCGAGCGGCGTGCCGGCGTTGATCTCGGATTCCAGGGTGTCCTTGTTGGCGAGGTTCGCCGCCGCGACACCAAACAATCCCGCCACGTTCACCTGGGCGCCGTTCATGAACGAAACGCCGGCGGGGTTGAACACCCACACGCTTCCGTTTGCGTTCAGCGTGCCGGCGATCTGCGAGGCGTTGCCCCCGCTGACGACGTTGTAGAACATCTGGCCGTTGAAGTTGAGCGTCTGGCCACTTCCGATGCTCAACGCCTGCCAGTCGATCAGGCCCGCGTTCCTGCCGGCAAGCAAAGAAGCCGTGGCGACCGTACCGTCGCCGGAAACTGTGGCGCCGACAGCGGAATTCCACACCGCGCCGCCGTTACCGCCGACCGAATTGAGCACCATAGTTCCGCCCATGACGGAGCCAACCATCATCAGGACGGCGGAGACGCAGGCGATCACGCGCCGCCGTGCCCTGTTGCGGCAGAATTTCATCACCGAGAAGTTTGAACGGGAGAAGATGTTCGTTTTCATTTTCAACACTCCTTCAAATTAGTACTGGAATTGGATCGAGAAATAGACTTCAACGTCATTGTCGTCTTCGTTGTTGCCGTCGTGGCACGGAATGCCCACGTCAAGGCGCGCTTGGCAGTACTTCGTCACGGCAGAGCGGAGACCGAAGCCCACGCTCCAGAGCCACTCGTCGTCATCGTATGTGCTCGGCAGGTCATTGTAGCGCGTGTAGCCGTAGTCGGTGAACACGACGCCCTGGATACGGTCGAACGGCGACTTGCCCTCGCGGTTGGAGAACAGCGACGCGCAGGTGTCAACGAGAATCGGGGTACGCAGCTCAAAGGTGCCGTACACGCCGCTGTCGCCTAGATAGCCCCGCGAATGGTAGCCGCGCACCGTGTTGTATCCGCCGAGAGCCAGTTTCTCGGTTGGGATCAGGACGTCCGATGTGATCTGACCCTCAAGCTTCGAGAAGAGTGTCCACTGGTGGAGGTCTTTCTGCTTAGCCTCATCCCACCAACCCCACAATGGCTGGAGACGAGCCAGTTGCCACCGGAGTATCCAGTAGTTGTCGTCTGCGTTCGTCCACATCTCTTCAAGGTCGTCGCCGGCCGTCGCGGCGCAGATTACCGGCTGCAACGTGGCGAAGTTGCGTCCGCCGAGGACGTCCGGCTTGCGCCGCGTGTAGCTAAGGGCGAGCGAAACGGGCATCACCGACACGTCGCGCTTGTTCAGTCTGTGGCCGTAGGCGGTATACTGGTCTTCAATGTATCTCCAGAGGATGCCGGCCGAAACCATGAGAAGGTGGTTGTCGTTCTCTACGAGGTATTCAGAATGCTGCAGGCCCAGGAACCAGCCGACACCTTCAAGGTCCAGGCGCGGCACTACGTCGTCGGTATCAAGGTATGACCAGCCGCCGTACAGCGTAGTGTTCCCGCCCTTCCACCAGTGATGCGGCAGAAGGTAGGACGCGGCGAACGACATCAACTCGCCGTTGAAGGAGATGGACGGACTCACCGTAAGAACGTCATCGTGCTTCGTCAAGTTAAGGTACTGGAGCGTGAGGGTAGTCTGCCACTCCTCAATTTCCTCCATGCCGTAGTTGTTGATCTCCCAGATGGCGTGGAACGGGAACGACTCGTTCACCGTCAGTTCCAAATCGGCGTAGCGGGCAACGCGCCGGTCGTTAGATCCCTCTTCTCCCTCGAAGACCCTGCGTACGTCAATCGCGGTATCCACAACGAGATCGGGGTGGGCATTTACCTCTGCCAGCGCGTCGCGGAGCCTGGCATAGTCAAACGTCTCGCCAGACTTGATCTTGCGGAATCTGCGAATCAACTGTTCACGAGAGTACCATGTGCCGTCTTCGCGCGTATGCGTAACCTCGCTTTCCGCGACTCCCTCCGCGTTCGTGGCGACTCCGTCTCCGTAGAAGTGAAGCGTCACCTCGCCAAAGCGGCCTTCGTCAACGCGCACGCCAATCGTGCCATCCGCCGGAATGTAAGAATCCTTATTTGAAAGGGAAAGCTGCACAAGGTAGTAGCCACGGTTCATCAAGTCCTGACGGACGGTATCCAACGCCGCCTGCACGTCGCCCACCGTGCGCACTTCGTTAGTGCCGCCAAGAAGGGCGAGTATCTTCGTGTCGAGTCTC
>CAMIVJ010000498.1 GCA_946401765.1 uncultured bacterium
CGCGTCGCTCCACGAACCGGATGCGCCGCCGGTCCAGAGCGCCAAAGACGGCACGTCGTCTTCCGAGACGACTAGCACAAGCGCGTCGCCGTCGCGATCAAGACCGATGTTGTAGCCGCCTAGCGTGCTCGCATCCAGCGCAAAGGCCTCGATGCCGCATGTCTGCACGTTGTTGACGAGCGTGTAACGCCCCGCCGCAAGGCCTGTGCCTACGCGCGGGGAGACGATTACCTTCCCTCCGCCCTTGGGGAAATACACTCCCGTGCCGTTGTTCCAGTCCGCAATGCTCTTGGCGTCCAGCACCGGCGAGGCGGCGCCAACCGTCATGCGCAGAACGGAACCGTCTTCAAGCGTCATGCCGCCTGCAAGAGTCACCGTCACTGAACCCACGCCCACGTCGAAGACGCCGTTGCGCTTCACGGTGACGTGTCCCCTCGGCAGGTTCCTGACGTTGGTCACGGAATTCGTGGTGACCGTGAGCACGCCGCCGTCCTTCACCACAAACGGCCCCACAGGCGGAGCTGCCGTGGCCACCACCACTTCCGTGCCGTCATCTACGGTCGTCGTTCCCGTATAGGCGAAGGTCGTCTTCGAATCGAAGCGAAAGATGCCTCCGCCAACAAGGTTGAGGTTTCCCGAGCCCTTCATTATGGCCACCTGCGAAGGATTGGTCTGAATGACGATCGGCGTGCCCGAACTGTTTCTTGTGGTGATGTTGGCACCGGCATCCGAATCATCTAGCACAAGCGTCACATAGCGCGCAAGACACGTCTCCGCAGAGAACATGCTGCCCACGGTGCAGTCGGCAAGATGCACTTCGCAGGACTGGTTGCCGGACACGATCAGTCCGTCCGTTCGAGCGTTGTGGGTAGTGAGCCACACTACTGCGCCCTGGTCAAAGGTGACGGTGTAAGCCGTGTTGTTGGGATAGACGCGTCCTGTGGAGAAGAAAGTGCCTGGACCGTGGACCGTATAGGAGCAAGTGATAGGTCCCCGCCCGTCGAAGCTGCCCGTCTGCTGGCCTCCGTTCAGGTTGATCACAACGTCGTCCGCCAATGCGCACGTGCTTGCCAGCGCCGCCAACAGCGCCGCGCCGATTATCTCATATTGTCTCCTCATTTTCCAATCCCTTCCTTCCTGGACACACGAACACTCCATCCTTGACCACGAAGACATCATGTCAAACGCGGCAAAGAGTCCGTGAAGTCAACCAAGATTATTATACCAAATCCACTCTCCCGTCTCATCCAGAAACAGTTTCTAATTCGGAAAGATAAAGTTCAACGATCCGTAAGTCGTGCTTGCCTTGCGCGCGGCAGTCATGATATAATCATCTCCGATGAAGATTGCATTGTTCACAGAGAGCTCTAGCGAATACGGCCGCCGCCTGGTAGATGGCGTGGCAGCGTATGCGCAGAAGACGCGTGACTGGCGCTTGGTCTGGATCAATCCAGAAGCGCCACATGGGCGCAGGATGTTCGATGGATGTGCCGGCGTCATAGCCCGCGTAGCCAACGACGCCATGGCCCGTCGGCTCGCACAGACGGGGATGCCTGTAGTGGACGTGTTCTGCCAGCGCGAATACGCGAACTTCTTCGGGGTCAACTCCGACCACAAGGCTATCGGGCGGCTTGCTGCGGAGCATTTCCTTTCAAAGCGACACACGACTTTCGCCTTTGTTGGATTCCGGAACGTGTCCTTCTCGATGAAGCGCCGCCAGGCGTTCACAGAAGTTCTGGAACGGCAGCGGCACGCCGTGGAGGCGATGGAGATGCCGCTTGTGCGCGACCAGCGCGCATTCTTCAACATGGACGCGAGACCGATCTCCGGCGAACGCATCCTGAGGCAATGGCTGTGGAAGCTTCCACGCCCCGTGGCCGTTTTCGCCGCCAACGACCTTCTTGCCGTCACTGTATCGCGTCTCGCGAAGGACGCCGGCGTGGCCGTGCCCGATGAGATGGCGATTCTCGGCGTTGACGACGACCGGCTGCTATGCGCATGCGCCGAGACGCCGATCTCAAGCATCGACCCCAATGCATTCGGCATTGGATTTACCGCGGCACGTATTCTAGCCGCCGTGCTGAAGACGCCCCCATCGCGGAAGGCGCACCCGATCCACCATGTTGCGCCAAGCGGAATCGTGGAACGAGCCTCCACGGAACGACATGCCGTCAAGCCGCAGTGGATGGCCGACGCTCTCGGCTACATCGACTCATCTCTCGACAAGCCCCTTTCCACGGCCGATCTCGTCGCGCGCACCGGCCGCTCGCACGTGACCGTATCCAGAATGTTCGGCGAACTGCTCGGCATGAGCCCCGTGCGCTACATAACAGGCGTGAAGATGAACGCCGCCAGAAAGATGCTCGACAATGGGAACATCCTCGTGAAGGAGGTCGCGAATCGGACGGGCTACGCCAGCGTTGCGCGGTTCAGCACGGTTTACAAGGCATACTGGGGCCACTCGCCGCGCTTCCGATGAGACGCACTTCATTTTACCTCGCCATGAGGAAAACCGCGTAGCTCCATCGCCGTGCGCAGGAGCGTCACATGGTTCCTTTCCACGCTGGAGTCGTATTCCGGCAAGCCCGAGGCCGGGCCGACGG
>CAMIVJ010000499.1 GCA_946401765.1 uncultured bacterium
CCCTGCGCCATGTCGATGCCGTGCGCCACGCAGTGCGAGTAGGCGATCACGAGCGCGGGGCCGTCGTAGGCGTCCGCCTCCGCGAGCGCCTTCGCGGCGGCCTGCGGGTTCGCGCCGAGCGAGATCTGCGCCACGTACACGTCGCGGTACGTGAGGATGATGCCGCCGAGGTTCTTCTTCATCGTGGGACGTCCCCCGGCGGCGAACTTCGCCACCGCGCCCATCGGCGTTGCCTTTGAGGCCTGTCCGCCGGTGTTGGAGTAGACCTCGCTGTCGAGCACGAGCGCCTTGATGTTGCGCCCGCTCGCAAGCGCATGGTCGAGTCCGCCGAATCCGATGTCATACGCCCAGCCGTCGCCGCCGATGAGCCACACGCTTTTGCGGATGAGCCAGTCGGCGTTGGCGAGCATCGAGACTGCGCGCGCGTCGGTGCGTCCAGCCAGGGACTTCTTCAGGTTCGCCACGGCCACGCGCATGTCCTCCACGCCGCGCGGGGTCGCCTGGTCGATGCCGTTCACGCGCGCTGCCGCCTCGCGAACGGCGGCAGGCTCGTCGCGGTCGAGCATGAGCTTCGCCGCCTCGGCGCGCGCGCGAGCCTCCAGGTTGTCGCACGTCACGCGCATGCCGAGACCGTACTCGGCGTTGTCCTCGAATAGCGAGTTGCCCCACGCGACGCCGCGTCCGTCCGCGCGCGTGCAGTACGGCGCGGTGGGCAGGTTGCCCGCGTACACGCTCGAGCAGCCCGTGGCGTTTGCCACCACGAGGCGCTCGCCGCAGATCTGGGTGAGCAGGCGGATGTACGGCGCCTCGCCGCAGCCTGCGCACGCGCCGCAGAACTCGAAGAGCGGCTTCTTCAGCTGCACGTCGTTGTAGTTCGACATGTCGAGCTTCGTGGCATCGGCTTCTGGTATCGTGAGGAAGAACTTCCACGCCGCGAGGTCGCGTTCGCGGTTCTTCTCTTCGTGCGGCTGCATCTCAAGGGCGCCGCGGGATGCGGCTGGACAGTTCGCCACGCAGAGACCGCATCCCGTGCAGTCCTCTGTGGAGCACTGAACCGTGAACTTGCCGCCGTGGCGGCGGTAGGCGGGCGACTTCGCGTCCGCGCTGCGGAAACCTGTAGGCGCGTTCTCGAGCGCCTCGGCGTGGAACGCCTTGAGACGCAGCGCCGCATGGGGGCATGCGCCCGCGCAGCGCCCGCACTGCACGCACGCGGCGGGATTCCACACGGGGACGTCGGCCGCCACGCCGCGCTTCTCCCACTGCGTGGTCGCGACAGGCCACACTCCGTCAACGGGAATCTTGGATACGGGCAGCTCGTCGCCCTTCTGCGAAATCATCTTCGCCGTCACTTCGCGCACGAACTCCGGCGCGGCCGGATCCACGGCCGGCGGGATCGGCGCCAGGCCCGACACCGCATCAGGAACGGGCACCTTGCGTATGCCGTCCGCCGCAGCCTCGATGCAGGCGATGTTCCTGCGCACCACGGCGTCGCCCTTCGAGGCATAAGTCTCCTCCGCGGCAGCCTTCAGATAGGCTACCGCCTCGTCGGCCGGCAGAATGCCGGAGATGCGGAAGAACGCCGCCTGCATCACGGTGTTGATGCGCGTGCCCATGCCGTTCTCGCGAGCGATCTTCGCGGCGTCGATCACGTAGAAGTTGATCTTCTTCTCCACGATCTCCTTCGCCGTCTCCTCGGGAAGATGCGCCCACGTCTCCACGGGACCATACGGCGAGGCGAGCAGGAACGTGGCCCCCTCGCGGGCGTTCGAGAGCATGTCGTACTTCTGCAGGAAGGCGAAGTTGTGGCACGCCACGAAGAGCGGCGACTCGCAGAGGTAGGGGCTCAATATCGGCTTCGAGCCGAACCTGAGATGCGACACTGTGAGCCCGCCCGCCTTCTTCGAATCGTACACGAAGTAGCCCTGCGCGTAGAAGTCAGTGTGCGCGCCGATGATCTTGATCGAGTTCTTGTTCGCGCCGACAGTGCCGTCCGAGCCGAGGCCCCAGAACACGCACTCGTGGCGGGCGGGATGAACGATGTGGTAGCCCTTCGCAGGCGGGAGGGATCGGCCCGTCACGTCGTCGACAACGCCGAGCGCGTAGCCGTCGAGCGGGTTCTCTGCGTCCATGTTGTCGAACGCTGCCTTCACGTGGCCGGGAGTGAACTCCTTGCCGCCGAGACCGTAGCGGGCGGCATACACCGCAGGACGCCTGAACTTCGCCACGCCATTGCGGCACGAGCGGTCCACCGCGCCGAGCACGTCGAGGTAGAGCGGCTCGCCCTCGCTGCCGCACTCCTTCGTGCGGTCGAGGACGGTGATCGCGCGCACGGTGGCGGGCAGGGCGGCGACTAGGGCCGAGGCGTCGAATGGACGGTACAGCCTCACCGTCACCACGCCCACCTTCTCGCCAGCCTCCACGAGCGCATCCACCGTCTCGCGCACGGTCTCGGAGCCCGAGCCCATCACCACGATCACGCGCTCCGCATCGGGCGCGCCATGGTAGTCGAATAGGTGGTAGGCGCGGCCGGTCAGTTCGGCGAAGCGGTCCATCGTGCGCTGCACGATGCCGGGCAGCTCGTCGTAGAAGCGGTTGGACGCCT
>CAMIVJ010000500.1 GCA_946401765.1 uncultured bacterium
GTGGACGACGTGGCCCTGTGGACGCGCGGGCTGTCGCACGACGAGATCAGGCGGATATTCGAGAGCGGCCGCGCGGGCGTGAACCTCGGCGACCTGCTGGCGGGCGAAACCCACGACGCCCCCGAAATGGAAGTCGCATCCTACGACGGCGACACGGTGGCGCTTTCCTTCGGCGGCCGCCGCACCGGAGTACACCGCCTCTACGTCGCCTACGGCGCGGCGGACGGCGGCGAGGACAAATACGCCTGGGCCAACTTCGATTTCGTGGCGGACATCGCCGCCGGCGCCACATCCTACAGCTACGCGGTTCCGCAGGCGTTCAAGGACAATGGCTACAGAGTTCGCTTCTTCCTGATGAAGACCGACTCTCTGCCGTATGCGAAGGAGGTCGCCTGGGCGCATTCCGACGGAGGCGCCTGGATCGACACCGGCGTGGCGCCGCGCCGCGACCTTGTCGCGGAGTTCGACGCGCGGCTCACGGCGGACAACGTCCGCGACAACGGCACAACCGCCGCGCAGAACGCGGTGTACGAGAACTTCTTCGGGGCCTTCGGCGTGGCCAACGATAAGAAGTCGAACTACGGCCTCTGCCGTTATCACTACACGCGCAGCGCACTAGACGAGACGTGGGACCGCGAGTACAACACCGGCGCTAGCTACCATTGCGTGGGCAGCTGCACGCTCGACACCGACTACCACGTGGTGTTCACGACGACCGGCCTTTCCGTAAACGGAGTCGGCTATGGCAGCAACATCACGGCCGCGCAGTTCGTCGAGAGCGGCTGGCCGATCGCCCTCTACCGGAACCTGAGGCTTGGCGTGAAATACGACCAGACGATGATCGGCCACTTCAAGAACTTCTCGCTCTACACGCCCGTGCGAAAGGTGCGTTCCTACAGGCCGGTCACGACCGCCGGCGGCGAGACGGGCATGTTCGACGAAGTGTCTGGCAGGTTCTTCGCGAGCGGCGGCACGGCGCTCACGGCCGGCGCCGACCTCGACGCCGCGCGCTATGGCTGGGTGCGGGCCGAGTCCAAGACCTACTCCCTGAACGCCACTACCCCCGTGGCGGCGCTGTGGACAGGCGCGGGACGGGACGCCGCCGACCTCGCAGACCCGGACAACTGGATCTGCCGCAACGTGCGCGGCGAGACGATCGACGGCGCGGTTCCGACGGAGGACACCGACGTGACGGTTCGCGCGCCTGCGACGTTCGCCGTCACCTCCGGCGTGACGTTCGCCTGCAAGTCCGTCCTCTTCGACAACGCCGCCCTGGCCTGCGACATTGACCTGCGCGGACTTCCCCTCGCCAAAATCGCGGGCGGATCGTCCGTCAACGTCGCCGGCAACATTCTCCAGCTGCGCGGGCCCGACGGCGCGTCGCCGTCGAGCATCGCGATCGGCGACGTGTCGGCGGACGCGGAGAATCCGGGGACGGTGCGCATCGATGTGCCGCATGGCGCGACCTTCGACAACACGGCGATCGCGCTTTCGGGAAACCTGCGTTTCGCCAAGAGCGGCGCGGGGACGTACATTGCGTCGAAGGGCAACCAGGCGTACACGGGCGGGTCGATCGTCGAGGCGGGCACGCTGAAATTCGGCACCAGCGGGAACGAACTCCCGTTCGGCGCGCGCAATTCGCCGATCGAGGTACCGGCGAACGCCGTCCTCGACGCCTACAGCCGCCACATCGAGGCATACCACATCGTCCTCGCGGGCGGCACGTTCGCCAACACCTTCAACGGCATTTCCGCCAACATGGATTCAAATATAGGCAACCTCACGCTCAAGGCCGATTCGCTCATGCTGTTCGACACGCAAGGCTCGTACTCCCAGGACAGGACAATCCTGGACGGCGCCGTGTGGGATCTTGGCGGCCACACTCTCACCGTCACGTTCCAGGGCAAGGACCCGGACGTATGGTTCAAGGGCAAGTTCACGCTCAAGAACGGCACGGTCAAAACCAATCCTGCGACTCCAGACGCCCCCGGCTGGTGGCAGGACCACGAAACCGACGGCACCCAGGGCGGCAGCTACGACATAGGAACGCGAATACGCCACGACGGTACCTCCACCGTGAGCAACCTGACGTTCCGCACCACAAGCGACAGCATTGGCGACCCCGCAAAAGGCCTCTACAAGGTGTACGGCACGTTTACCCCGCTTTCGCAGTACTGGCACAACGTGCAAATGCTGGACGGCTCCACGCTAGACATCTCGTCCAAGACGGGCACGTGGAACGCGACATGCACCGTGAACGGCAAATCGTGGAAGGTGAATTTCGCCGACGATGCCAAGGTGACGGTGAACCTTGCGGGACGCAAAGACCTCAAGGAACTTGCGGCGAGCGACACGCCCTACGTGATCGCATGGGCCGCAGAGCCGGCAGGCGCGGAGTTCGAGCCGGATCCGCAGACGAAGGCGCTGCACGCAAAGTTGAAGCAGGACTCCACCGGCCTGCGCATCTCGTTCGCCGGCGGCATGATGCTGATAATCCGCTGACGGCGGCCTGATTTGGCGCCCGCACGAACCGTGTTTCTTCTTTTCGTTTCTCAACAGGAAGAGCCAGCGGTACTACCGGCTGAAGTTCGCAGACACCTAC
>CAMIVJ010000501.1 GCA_946401765.1 uncultured bacterium
AAAATGAGAATTCTTACGAGTCTGGACTGGACGATCATCGTCGCCTTCCTGCTGAGCGTGATCGTGATTGGCGCCTGGGCCGCGAAGCGGGCCTCAAAGAGCGCGGAGGACTTCTTCCTCTCCGGCCGATCGATGCCTTGGTGGCTCCTCGGCGTCTCAATGGTGGCCTGCACGTTCTCGTGCGACACGCCGAACCTCGTGACGGATATCGTCCGCACGCAGGGCGTGGCCGGCAACTGGGCGTGGTGGGCGTTCCTGCTCACGGGCATGTTAACAGTGTTTGTATATGCAAAGCTCTGGCGGCGCTCTGAGCTTTCCACCGACCTAGGTTTCTACGAGCTACGCTATTCCGGGACGCCCGCGAAGGCGTTGCGTGGGTTCCGCGCCGTGTATCTTGGCCTCGTCTTCAACGTGATCATCATGGGCACGGTGTCGCTCGCCGCCATCAAGATCGGCGCGACGATCTTTGGCCTCACGCCTGTCGTGACGCTCGCGATCGCGCTTGTTGCAGTCGGAATCTACGCCACGCTCGGCGGTCTCACGGGGTCAATCTGGGCTGACTTCTACCAGTACACGGTGGCGATGGTGGGCGCGATTGCGGCTGCTTACTTTGCCGTGAAGATGTGCGGGCCGAACGATACGGGCACGCTCTCCGGCGTACTCTCCCATGCGGCCGTATCGTGCAAGACGTCCATGCTGCCCGCGATGAGCGGCGCCGGTTGGAAATCCACCTTGATGACGATCTTCATCCTGCCGATCGCCGTCCAGTGGTGGGCCACGTGGTATCCCGGCGCGGAGCCGGGCGGCGGCGGCTACATCGCGCAGCGCATGCTCTCCGCGAAGGACGAGAAGAACGCCGTCGGCGCAGTGATGCTTTTCAACTTCCTCCACTACGCGCTCCGCAGCTGGCCGTGGCTCATCGTGGCGCTCGCCTCGCTAATCGTGTTCCCTGACCTCGAGTCCATCAAGGCCGCCTTCCCGAACGCGCAGCAGTACGTGCAGAACGACACCGCCTACCCGGCGATGATCTCCCGTCTGCCCTCTGGCTGGCTTGGCCTCGTGGCCGCCTCTCTCATTGCCGCCTACATGAGCACGATCGCCACGCACCTCAACTGGGGCGCGTCCTACCTCGTGCAGGACTTCTACGTGCGCTTCGTGAACCCGAAGGCGTCGCCGAAGAACCAAGTGCTCGTGGGACGGCTCTGCATGGTCCTGCTGCTCGTCGCGTGCGGCGTGATGGCGCTCGTCCTGCGCAACGCGAAGGGTGGCTTCGATCTAATCCTCCAGATCGGCGCGGGTACGGGTCTTCTCTACATCCTGCGCTGGTTCTGGCACCGCCTGAACGCATGGAGCGAAATCTCCGCGATGGTGATCTCGTTCCTCGTGGCGTGCTTCTTCGAATGGGGCGCGCCCGCGTGCGGTCTCACGGGCTGGCTCGAGAGCGGGTGGCGTGCGGAGTGGTTCAACCTCTCGGCGTGGAAGCTCGTGCTGGGCGTGGCCGCCACCACGGTGGGCTGGATCCTTGTGACGCTGCTCACGCCGCGCGAGGACGCGGAAACCCTCCGCAAGTTCGACGAGAAGATCCACGCGAACCTGCGCGACCTGCCGGTCGGCATCCTCTGCATGGTCTTCGGCTGCCTCGCGGTGTGGAGCTGCCTGTTTGGCTGCGGCTACCTGATCTACGGCTGCGGCGGCATTGCGAACGGCTACGCGCTCGGCGGAGGGTTGCTTGCGGTCTCGGCCGTTGCCACGTTCGTGCTGATGAAGCTCGTCGGCAAGGCAAAGCTTTCCTAACTGAATCTCAAACCCAAAAGGAGAAAACAATGAACGTCAAGACAATTGCAGGTGCGGCGGCCGCGGTGGCCGTTGCCGGAATGATGGCAGGTTGCTGCTGCCAGAACTGTGGAAAGGAAATAAAAATGTACACGAACAAAGACTTCTACGTCGGCGGAACGTTCGACGAGAATGGTATCAACAAGGGCGGCAAGTTCGACGGCGCGAAGGCGTCGGAGGCTTACTTCGACATGATGCGCCGCTTCGGCTACCCGGTGTATCCGGCCCTCAAGAACGACAAGCTCACGAACCCGAAGGACGGTACGCAGTACCTCGGCTTCTGGGCCATCGACTTCGCGAAGGGCGACTTCATGAAGTACGGCATGGGTGGCGTAATCTGGGTTGACGAGATCAAGGAGGAGTACTTCGGGCACGACATCTACCTGCTCCCGCTCCAGGCCCTCCCCGAGCACTGCCACAAGGCGGGCAATCCGGTCGATCCGGGCGTCGCCACGGACCGCTGGACGGGCGAGAAGTTCGTCGGCAAGAACATCCCCGCGAAGATGGAAAGCTGGCTCGTGCGCCACGGCTGGGTGTACAGCTTCTCGGAAGTCGGCGAGCCCAACCTAGACCAGTTCCCGGAGGCGAAGAAGATGCTCTCCGAGCACCTCTTCGACCACAAGGCCAACAAGCCCACGAACCTCAAGTCCCTCCATGTTGAGAAGTGGACGGCCGACGGCGTCGCGCACAAGCTTCCCAAGGTCGGCACGTGGCACTTCCTGATGGGTGGTACCGAAGGCGCGATCGTGAGTGAGTTCGC
>CAMIVJ010000502.1 GCA_946401765.1 uncultured bacterium
AGGAGAACGTCAAGCTCGACCCGTCGTTCATGAAGCTGGAAGGCTACGTGCCGCCAACCGACGGTGCCGCGGCAACGACCAATGTTCCGCCCGTGTGCGTGGAAAGGGGCTGGAAACTGCTGTGGTCGGACGAGTTCGACTACGCAGACTCAAAGCTTGAGGAAAAGTGGGTTTCGGAGAACGCGTCCCCAACCCACATTCTCTGCAGCAGATGGCGGGAGAACGCCGTTGTCACAAACGGCATGCTGCGGCTTTGCAACAAGAAGGAAAAGCGCGGAGGCAAGGAGTGGACGTCTGCGTCCGTCTGGACGAAGGCCCGTTTCAAGTACGGGTATTTCGAATGCCGTTATCGCTATGCAGCCGCCACGGGCACGAACAATTCCTTCTGGTTCGTGACGCTTCCGCATGGGAAGGACGAGGGATTCGAGATCGATGTTAACGAAGGGCATTATCCGTCTGAGATCAACACCAACATCCACGACTACAAGAAAGTTTTCTACAAGAACGGCAAGAAGAGCCATAAGGTCAACGCGAAGGCGTTCAATCTTGGCCGTTCGGTCGATTTGTCCAAGGAGTTCCACGTGTATGGTTTTCTGTGGACGGCGGACGAGCTTGTGTTCTATTTTGACGGGAAGGAAATCAGGCGCGTCAAGAACGAAGTGTGCCACTCGGAATGCGCGCTTCTCCTTTCTGAGGCGATTTTAAAGTGGGCGGGGCCAGTGGGCGACGCCATCGACGGCACGTTCATGGAGGTTGACTACGTGCGTGCATACGGAGTTTCCGGTCAGTAAAGGAGAAAGTAAAAATGAAAAAGATCTATCTGATGGTTGTCGCGGCGGTTGCCGCGTGTGGAGTTCGGGCCGACGTGAAGCTTGCGGCGCCGTTCAACGACGGCATGGTGCTGCAGCGTGAAAAGCCGGTTGCGGTGTGGGGCACGGCGGCCGCGGGCGAGAAGGTGACCGTGCTGTTCGCTGGGCAGTCGGTCTCCACGACGGCCGGAGCGGACGGGCGTTGGATCGTGCGTCTCGCGCCGATGAAGGCGTCGGGCGAGGGGCGCGTGCTCATGGCGAACGGCGTGTCGGTGAAAGACGTCCTCGTGGGCGAGGTGTGGCTCTGTTCCGGGCAGAGCAACATGACGATGGCGATGTGGTCGAATCCATATGTGGGGCAGCACGGAAACCGCGAGAACAACGGTTACCTGGACGCGATGATCGTGGATGAGCCGTTCGTGCGCGCCTGCACCGTGCCGAGCGTGTGGAGCGCGCAGCCGAAGGAGTTTTCTGCGCCGCTCAAGTGGGAACGCATGGCGCCGGGGCGGCAGAAGTCGTTCTCCGCCCTCGCGTTCCACTATGGGCTGATCCTCCACCGCACGCTGAAGGTGCCGGTGGGTGTCGTCGTCTCGGCCTGGGGCGGCACGTACATCGAGCCGTGGATCTCGCCGGAGGGCTACCGGTCCGTGCCGAAGCTCGTGGCCTCGGCAGACCGTCCGATCAACACGAAGGAAAAGCGTCCGCACCAGCAGCCTCGTGCGCTCTGGAACGGGATGATCCATCCGCTCGTGCCATTCACGTTCCGCGGCGCGCTGTGGTACCAGGGCGAGAGCAACCGCATGCAGGGTCTGGACTACAAGGATCGTCTTCATGCGCTCTGGAACGGCTGGTCGAAGGCGTTTGAAAACCCCGAGATGCCGTTCTATCTGGTGCAGATCGCGCCGTTCTGCTACGGGATGAAACCAGAAAATCCCGGGGCCTCCTCTTGCGACATCTGGGAGGCTGAGGAGAAGTTCGCGAAGGAAAATCCGTACGCCGGCATGGCCACGATCGTTGACGTGGGCGAAAGCGACAACATCCACCCCGGCGACAAGCGCACGGTGGCGCTGCGCCTTGCCGCGCTCGCGCTCAACCGCACGTATGGACGCAAGGACGTGCCGTGCGACAACCCCGCCGTCAAGTCCTGGGCCGTGAAGGGCGATGTGGTGACGCTTGCGTTCGACCATGTGCAGAAATGGGTGATGCACGGCCTTGACCCTGCGCCGTTCGAAATCGCCGGCCCGGACGGCGTCTTCAAGCCCGCCACCGCCAAATACCTCAAAGGAGCTGTTGAGCTTCGCGCCGCCGGCGTGGCCGAGCCGAAACAGGTGCGCTATCTCTGGAACTGGTGTGGGAATGGCCGCTTGAAAAACGACTTCGGCTTCCCGCTTCCGCCATTCTACCTCCGCTCGCTCGCCCACGCGGAATGAGCGCGGTAGAGTCAATTGCACAGCGATGGTACTGAAGCACAGAGACAGGGAACTGCTGCAGTTCGAATGGAGAAGTTCGAGTTGCATCCCTGCAGAGCGTAGAATTACGGATGAGTGCGCGCGGAATCAAAATTTCGCTTTCAAATTTTTCCTTGTGAACACACCCTGATTTTGGCATAATGGATGCAGATGGTCAATTTAGTGTGCAGTAGCGTTCTGCGGCGGGTGTTAAGGCCGTTCGGCTTGAACCGCAGAAGCCACGGGAAACGGGTCGAGGAATTTAGAATGAAAAACACAAAAAGACTGGT
Organism: uncultured bacterium; assembly: GCA_946401765.1. GTDB lineage: Bacteria > Verrucomicrobiota > Kiritimatiellia > RFP12 > UBA1067 > RUG572. The sequence goes on from CAMIVJ010000502.1 coordinate 2,548, forward strand.
CATTTCGGCAGGGTTCATCTTGGCCACGGG
>CAMIVJ010000503.1 GCA_946401765.1 uncultured bacterium
CATGCTCCGTGAGGCCAACGAGGTACGGATCGTGGCGACGACGGACGAGATCGTGGGCTTCTGCCGCAGCATGCGCAACCGCATCAAGGCGACTGACTACTACATCTCGCCGCTGGAGACAGAAGGCCGCATGCACTACCGCCGCGCGCTGAACCTGCTCGTGAAGCTCAACAAGGTCATGCCCGACGCGAATCCTCCTTGGGCGCTGTCGATCCAGATGCACAAGGTGATCGGGGTGCGGTGATGGGGGCGTTCCCGCCATGAGGGCGCGGCTCGTAGCCTCCGCAGTTGTGTTCGTCGCCGCGCTGGCCGCGCTGGCGGTCGCCCACGCGCTGTGGATTTCGCGCGCTCCGCGCGACCCGCGCTTCGTGCGTTTCATGCGGCGGAACAACCAGCGCGCCAACGCGGACGAGGTGATCCCCGAACGCGGCTCGTCGCTTGACCGATACGGACAACAGCTCTCCATCGCGGAGGAGGGTTCCACGTTCCAGAAGGTCCTGGACGAACTCCAGCTCGCGTCAGGCGCGCCTGTGAAGCTGACAATTGACGCCGACCTGCAGGAAAAGGCGGAGACGCTGATGGCGGGGAAGCACGGCGCGCTAGTGGCGCTGGAACCTACGACGGGACGCATTCGCGCGCTCGTGAGCGCTCCGCACGCGGCATACCTCAACCGCGCGCTCAACGGACTTTACCCTCCAGGTTCGACATTCAAGGTCTTCATGGCTGCTGCGGCGCTTTCGGCTGACGTCGATCCCGTGTTCGAGTGTCCGGCGGCGGGGTGGCGTCCCAATAGATCTACGCCGCGAATCCGCGATGTCCAGGCTGCCGAGTTCGCGCGGCGGAAAAAGACGTGGAAGGGCTTCGGACGTATTGGAATGGGGGAGGCGACCGTCCATTCCGCCAACACCTACTTCGCCCAGCTCGGATTCACGCTTGGCGCGGAACGTTTTGACAACGTGGTCGCGTCCGCACGCCTGCGGGACTCCGCCACGGTGCTGCCGGCGGGCACGATCTCGCTCACGGGCGCGGGCGGCGGAGTGCCGGAGGGATTGTCCGATGCGGCACTTGCGCAAGTCGCGATCGGACAGGGCGCGCTCCAGCTCACGCCCCTTGCAGTGTCGCTCATGACGGCGGCCATAGCGGATGACGGCTTGATACTCACGCCGACGCTCTCCGAGACGGCAAAACCGACGCTGCGGGCGCGTCCTTTCACGCTTGCGGCCGCGCAGCGCGTGAAGAAAATGATGCGCGCGGCGGTACGGCGCGGCACGGGACGCGTGTGCGACGTCCCCGGTCTCGACGTGTGCGGCAAGACGGGTACGGCGCAGACGGGGAAGGGCGCGGACCACGCCTGGTTCACTTGCTTCGCCCCAGAGTCGTCGCCGCGACTTGTCGTGACCGTGTTGGTGGAAGGTGGCGGCTTCGGGGCGAAGGCGGCTGCGCCCGTTGCCCGCGAGATTCTCCTAGAAGCGCGGAGTTTGGGGTATTTCAAATGAGAGGGCGCGATAGATGGATGCTGGCGGCGGTGGGCATACTTGCGGCGCTTGGCTTCTTCATGCAGATACGCATCGCGGAGGTCGTGCCTGGTGCCGGGTTCTTTCTGCCGTACATGCTCGGAGTGTCGTGCGGGATCGCGGCGATGTTCGCTTTTTCCGGCGAGCGAACGGAGCTGGTGCTGCGCGGACGCTGGATCGCGCTCGGCGTCGCGCTCGCGCTCATGGCGGCGTTGCTTGTGTTCGGGCGACGCTACCGGGGTGGACTCTACCTGCCAGGGCGGATCAACCCGTCCGAACTCGTGAAGCTATGCATGGTGGTGTTCGCGGCGGGTACGCTGTCTGACGGACGCGTCACGCTACGCCGCCTGCTTGAGCTGGGCGCGGGGTACGGCGCCGTGGCGCTTGCAGTTGCGGCGGCCGGGGACTTCGGGCTTCTCGCGCAGATTGCCGTTGCGGGCGCGGCGATTCTTTTCGCGGCGTCGTGGTTCTGGGGAATTGCAGCGTCCACGGTGCTGGCTGGCGGCGCGGCGCTGATGTTCGCGCGGCCGACGGGGCACCTCGCCACGCGCCTCGCGGTGTGGCGCGACCCGCTGGCGGATGCGTCCGGCGCGGGCTGGCAGACTCTTCAGGGACTTACTGCTGTCGTGAGCGGCGGCTGGTGGGGCGTAGGCGCGAAACTGGGCGACGTGCGCAACGTGCCCATCGTGGCGAGCGACTTCGTGTACACGGCACTTGCGGAGGAGTGGGGGCTGATCGGCTGCATGGCCGTACTCGCGCTCTACGGCGTCATCTTCGTGCGCGGGCTGATGGCTTCCGACCGCCTCGCGCGCGCGAACAATCCATGTGGCGCATTGCTCGCGGCGGGGCTTGTGGCGAGCCTCGCCGTGCAGGTGCTTCTGAACGTGGGCGGCGTGCTGAACGCCGTTCCCATGACCGGCATTCCGCTGCCGCTTCTGTCGCTGGGCGGAAGCTCGCTCATGGCGACGTTCGTCTCTCTTGGACTACTGATCGGCTTGTCCCGCACCGTCGAAGAAGTAGAGCCACCCCGCGTTGGCAGGGTAGTAACCAGG
>CAMIVJ010000504.1 GCA_946401765.1 uncultured bacterium
TCATGCCGCTGCCGCGCCCGCCGAACGCGCCGCGCGGGTTGCCGATCTTGCGGTGCACGCAGAGGATCTGGCCGAAGTCGAGAATCGGGTTCGCGAGCATCGCCTGGCGGTACGCCTCAACGCGTTCGACGGCAGCCTCCTTCGCCGCATCGTCCTCACCGTCGAGAGCGCTCTTCGTCTCGTCAAGCTTCGCAATGAGGTCCTCAACGGCGGCGTTGTACTTTGCCCAGTCGTACTTGGGATTGTTCTTGAGGTCGGCCATTGCGCGGCGAGCGGCCTCTGGCGTGAAGCGCAGCAGCTGCTCACGAGCACGGCGCACGGCGGCTGCGTCGGGCGAAGCGGCGAATGCGGCCGCGGCAAGGGCGGTCACTGCGAATACAATGTTGCTCTTCATAGTGGAATTCTTGGCTCCTGATGAATATCCTATGACGGAATGGCTCATATTCTACCACAAATCGCCGCCTCGTTCAATGCCGCCGGCACTGGCCGTCTTACGGCACTCGCGGCTGATGGCAACACATACGCAGAAGACTCAATGGCAAAAGCAAGAAAGGTTTTGCAACTGGTTCAATGTGAAATTCGCTCAGCGCTTCTTCGTCTTGTCCAGAACCGTGACGTTCTTGAAGGCACCGCCAGAATAGGTGTAGAAGTTGATGCGTATCTGCGGCGGATTGTTCACAGGGTCCTTGCGCCATCCCTGCATGTTGCCGCCAAGGGCCTTGACAACGAAGAAGACTGGGGTGTCGCATTTGGAGACCGACTTCGGCACGAGCCCGAAACCCTCGGCGCAGTTTAGCGTGACCTTGACGGGATTCGTGAGATTCTTCGCCACACGCGACGTGCCGCCATAGTTGCCGAGGAAGAGGTCGGTGCCGTCAGTCGCCATCGTCTGCACGCCGTAGTGGATCTGGTAGCCGAGGTCAAGATCGACATTGCCACGGTCAAGCAGGTCTTTCGTAAGGCGTTTGACGCAGCATCCGTCGTGCTTGTCGGGTCCCCACCGGTCAACGCCCACATACACCGTGTCGCCGATGACGGCGATGCCGTCAAGCGCCTCGTCGAACCACGCCTCGCGCAAAACGTTCAGGTCTTCGTCCCACACGCGCACCAGTCCCTTCTTGCCGTCCTTGCGCAGGGCCTTGTTCCGGATCACGAACGCGCCGTATATCTTGCCGTCTGCATACGCGGAGTCGCCAAGATGATCCGGCGCCTTGACCTGGCGGATCAGCTTGCCGTCCCAGCCGATCTTGAGGATGCCGTGACTGTGCGACAGATAGATGGCCTTTTCCGAACAGCAGGCGCCCTGTATGTGGCCCGCCTCCAAGAGGCAGTCCAGCTCATGCGGAACGGTGTATATGGCCGGAATCTTGACGTCGTCCACGCCGGCGCACAACGCAGCTCCCGCGCAAAGCGCAAGCGCGAGAATGGAACATGCCTTGATTCTCATGGTGAGAAAGCCTTCTTTAGAATTTCGCTTTCGCTGCCGTCAACGACTCCACATCAGCGCTCTAGAGGCGCGATTCGGCCTCTCGCAGAAGCTCGAGGTTCTTCACGCCGAGCGCGGGCTTCTTGGCGAAGCTCGCCACAAGGGCCTTCTCGAGGTTTTCGCCTGAGAGGCCTGTGCAGCCGAGCTTCTTGAGGGCGGCGAGCATCATGGTGTTCGCGGCCTTCGGAACGCCAAAGTCCTCGGCCATCTTGAGGGCGGGCCACTGCACGAGCTTCACTCCCTCCGGCGGCTGGCGCGTGATGGGCACCGTGGCGTCCACAATCACCGTGCCACCTCTCTTCACGTCGTCCACAAAGCGCTCGTAGGAGGGCTGGTTCATGCACACGAGCACGTCTGGATGCTCCACGGTGGGCGAGCCGATGGGCGTGCCGCTCACCACGACGGAGCAGGACGCCGATCCGCCGCGCTGCTCGGGACCATAGCTCGGGAACCACAGCGTGTGGCGCCTCTCGAAGCGCGCCGCCTCGGCCACCGTGAGACCGAGCGAGAGGATTCCCTGCCCGCCGTAGCCGGCGAACTTGAAGCGGCGCTCATGCACGGAAGGATCGTTCTCGGCCGGCGGCACTGCCTCCTTCTCCGCGAAGAGCTCCGCGCAAGAGGCGACCTGCGGCACGGGCTTCACCTCCAAGGTTGGGTGGTTGGGTGGTTGGGTGGTTAGGTGGTTGGGTGGTTGGGTGGTTGGGTGGTAAGGCGGTTGGGTGGTCTGATCACGGAATACGCCGAGAGGGAATTCGGCCTCCATCTCGTTCTTGCAGAACTCGGCCGCCTTCAGCGGATCCAGGCGGAAGTTGGTGGGGCAGGGGGCGAGGATCTCGAGAAGCGCGTAGCCCTTGTGGGCCTGCTGGATCTCGAACATGCGCCTGATCGCCTGCTTGCACTGCATGATGCGCTTCGTGTCGGCAACCGAAACGCGGGCGATGTACACGGGCGCCTGAAGCTGGCTGAAGACTTCACACACGTGAAGAGGATGTCCGGTAAGCGCAGGGTCGCGTCCGAACGGCGTGGTGGTGGTCTTCTCGCCCTCGAGCGTGGTGGGGGCCATCTGGCCGCC
>CAMIVJ010000505.1 GCA_946401765.1 uncultured bacterium
AGCGCGCACGCCTTGCGTCCCGCGCCCTTTGCGCCGTCGACAAGAGCGCGGGCGAGCGCCGCCGCTTCCTCGCGCGTCTTCATGAACGCGCCCGAGCCGCACTTCACGTCGAAGACGAGCGTTCCCGCGCCCTCTGCGAGCTTCTTCGAGAGGATCGACGCGACGATGAGGGGAATCGACGGAACGGTACCCGTGACGTCGCGCAGGCCGTAGAGCTTCTTGTCGGCCGGGGCGATCTCGGCCGTCTGCACGGTAAGCGTGCAGCCGCAGTCGCGCACCACGCGGCGGTAGTCGGAAAGAGGCAGCGCCGCGACATAGCCGGGTATGGACTCCATCTTGTCGGCAGTGCCGCCGGTGAGACCGAGGCCCCTTCCCGTGAGGGACGGCACCGCGAGACCGCACGCGGCCGCCAAGGGCTGCGCTACAAGCGATATCTTGTCGCCCACGCCGCCAGTGGAATGCTTGTCGGCCGAAGGCGGGTATTCGCCCGCCGGCCATTCAAGGCATGTTCCAGAGTCGCGCATCGCCTCGGTGAGCGCAAGCGTCTCGGCACCCGTCATGCCGCGGCAGCACACCGCCATCGCGAACGCCGCCATCTGATAGTCAGGCACGCTGCCTGCCGTGTATTCGCGCACCAGTTCGCGTATCTCGTCCGGGGCGAGTTCGCGCCCCTCGCGCTTGCGGTCCAGGAGAAGCTTAACTGTCATGGCAACCTACCTTCCTTTCCGCGGCGGCGCAGGCCGCCGTCAGCTTTCGAGCAGCATGTCAATCTTCGGCGTGAGCGGACGCCCCCGCAGAAACTCTCCGCCAGCGAGCTCGCGCGCGCCATCTGCCTTGAGGGCCGTCAACCGCAGCACGCCGTCGCCTGTGCGCACCACAGGGCCGCGCTCCGTGACGGAGACCACCGTTCCCGGCAGCTCGGCGCGCCAGGCAGGATTGATCTGATCTGTCTTGAGAAACTCCAGGCCCGTCACCACCACGCGCCCCGTGTTGCCCTTGCGGCGGAAGCGCGAAGGAAGGAAAGTGTAGCAGCCGGGCCAGGGGGTGTAGGCGCGAAGAAGTCGTTCGATGTCGCTAGAGCGGCGGCGCCAGTCGATGAGCCCGTCGGTCTTCTTGATCTTGTGCGCGAAGGTGGCCTTCGCGTCCTCCTGCTCGATGGGGACTGGCAGCGTGCCGGCGTCGAGCAGCTTGAGCGTCTTGGCGAGCGTCACGCCGCCCGCGATGGCAAGGCGGTCCATCAGCGAATCGCCCGTGTCGTCGGAGTAGATGGGCTCCACAGCCTTTCTAAGGATCGGGCCGTCGTCCATGCCCATTCCCATGCGGATGATCGACACTCCGGTGAGCTCGTCGCCGGCGAGCAGGGCCGCAGTCACTGGAGCGGCGCCTCGGTACTTGGGCAGAAGCGAGAAGTGGCAGTTCACGCAGCCGTGGCGGGGGAGAGTGAGAATCTCCTCCTTGAGGAACTGTCCGAATGCGACGACGGCGATCACGTCGGGACGTCGCTCGCGGATCCACGCCACAGCTTCCGGCGCGTTGACGTTCTCTGGAGTTATGCAGTCCACGATGCCGCGCTCCGTCGCATAGCGGCGGCATGGACACGGCGTAAGGTCGCGTCCGCGTCCTGCAGGGCGGTCTGGCTGCGTGACGAGCCCCACCACCTGCAGACCGGGCAGGCGCAGTATGGCGTGAAGACACGTGGCCGACGCCTGTGATGATCCCATGAACACTATTCTCATGTGCGAAGTCCTCCCTTATGCTTCAGTCAGAGGCCTGGAAAATCGAGCGTGGCGAAGTAGTCCGAAAGCGTCTCGGCCCTGCGGATCATACGGAACGAGCCATCCTCCTGCATAAGCAGCTCCGCGCTGCGCAGCTTGCCATTGTATTGGAATCCCATCGCGTGCCCGTGCGCGCCGGCGTCGTGCAGGACGACGAGATCTCCAGGCTCCACGACCGGTATCTCGCGGTCGATCGCGAACTTGTCGTTGTTCTCGCATAGAGAGCCCGTTACGTCGCACTTCATCAGCGGCACGCTCGGCTCCACGCCCGGAAAGTTGTACGTGGTTCCGGCCTCGCCGTATTTCGGCACGGAGATGTGGTGGTATGCGCCGTAGAGTGCGGGACGCATCAAGTTGGCCATGCACGCGTCGAGCCCCACGTAAGTCTTGTACGTGCGCTTCACGTGGCGCACTCGCGAGACGAGGTAGCCGTATGGACCCGTGATGCAGCGGCCGCACTCCATGTAGAGGCGCAGGTCTGGGTGTCCCTTCGCGATGAGATGCGTGCGGTACGCCTCTTCGATGCCAGTGCCAATCTTCTCGAGCGGCTGCTCCACCTGGTCGGGCTTGTATGGAATGCCAACGCCGCCGCCGATGTTCACGAACTCGAACGTGATGCCCACGCGCTGGGAGATCTGCACCGCCAGGTCGAAGAGGAGCGTCGCGGTGTCTATGATGTACTGGGGATCAAGCTCGTTCGAAGCCACCATGGTGTGGAGTCCGAAGCGCTTCACGCCCTTCGCCTTGAGGATGGCGTAAGCCTCGAAGAGCTGGT
>CAMIVJ010000506.1 GCA_946401765.1 uncultured bacterium
GTGACCGTGGCGATCACGCGCGCGCCCTCCTCAAGCGTGATCGGGAACGGCGCCACTTCGCCCGCGGGAAGGATCAGCACGCCGCCCGCGCGCACCGTCACGCCGCCGGTGAAGTTGGTGGCCACCAGGTTCTCGATCGCGTCGAATATCGCGTTCTCGATCGCGACAGTGCCCTCGCCTGCGATCTCGCAGTTCATCGCGAAGTACGGCTTCGCCGAGGCGTCGCCCGCGAACGTGAGCGTTGTCGATGCGGGCACAACGATGTCGCCCGCATACTCCACAGTGGAGCCAGGTGCGGCGCTGACCACGGGCGTGCCTTCGCCGGATGTTACCGTGGTCCAGCTCGGCACGGACACAGGCGCCTGGAACACGCCGCCGCCGTTGACGTTCATCAGAACCGTCTTGTAGGTGATGGTGCCGGAGTTGCGCTGGCCGAAGTAGTCAGGCGCGAACACGCCCGTGCCGCCCACGTTGACGTCGAAGTGGCCCTGCCCCGTCTCGACGTTCGTGCTGTACCACACGCGCACGGGAACGGTGAACCTGCCGCCCGTGACGTTGATCAGCGTCACGCGGTCGGTGTAGCCGGAACGGTCGAGCGTGCCGGAACCGTCGCTCTTCACAAGGCCTCCCTCGACGTTGAGGATTCCACCCCAGTTCGTTCCGAAGCCCTGGTCGGCGTTGCGCTCGCCGATGCGCACGATGCCGCTGAACGTGGTGGTGCCGCCCGTGATGGTGACGGGCGCGTGCTCGTACTGGAGAATCGAGTATTCGCCGCGAACGGTGACGTCACCTGAGAAGACCAGCGGACGCGCACACTCGGCGAAGACGAGCGCGTGGTCTCCCGCGTACTCCGTCACGCCCGAACGAGGCGCCTCAACCACCGTGCCTGCGTCGGTGTACTTTATCCAGCCGAGGTTCCCGATCTCGCCGTTCCAGCCCGGCACCGTCGCCTTCTTGCCTTCCTCGATCACGAGAATGCCCTCGCCGGGATGCGTGAGCGTGGTGTCGACGCCCGCGTACACGGTGTAGGAGCCAGTGTCTTCGTTCACGGTGTTGGGCTGGGTGAGCGGACGGAAATCATACGGCGTGGCAACGGACGTCTCGACCGCGCCCGCCGTGGCGAAGGCGGCAGGGTCTTTCATTGTCGTGTACGCGGCCTTTATCCAGTCATCGGAGCGGACGCTCTTCGAGAGGCGCATCTCGTCGATGCGTCCGAGGAATGTGTTGCCGCCTGTCGCTGTTCCGTACGAGAAGAACGTGAGCGGGTTGCCGATCGTCTGCAGGAGGTAGTCCGCGCCGGATACGGACTGCACAAGCGCGCCGTTGATGTACATGCGCGAGACGGGCGTCTCGAGCGTACCGTCGAAGATCACCGCAAAGTGCACCCAGTTGTCGTAGTAGTTGGCGATGCCCGTCTTGGTGTACTGGGCGCTGTTCGCGCCGCCGGCCAGCAGCTCGGTGGCCGCCGAGCCGCGAGTCGTCACCTCGAATCCGCCAGCGCTCGTCCACGTCGTCTTGCTGGAGACGATGCGCATGTTGGCCGTCTTCGAGCTCGTCTTGAACCATCCCGAGATGGTGAGCTGCTTCGTGTTGACGTATTCAAGCCACTTGCTGCTGTTGGGCGTGGTAAGGCGCGCGGCGTTGGAGGCGTTGTCCATGCCCGTGCCAACTGGGGAGTCGACGAGCGTGAGGCTCGACGTGGTGCCGGCCGCCGTCATGGTGAGCGCGTTCGCGGTGGCGTCGGGCGTGCTTGTGCCGAACTCGGAGAAGTGCCACACGCCCATGTAGTCGCCAGCGAACGTCTTGTCGCTCAGCGCCGGCACGTTCTCTGCGCCGCCGCCCCAGTGCATGGTGACGTATGTGGAAGCGCTTTCGAGCTGGGGCACGCGCACCCAGAGGTAGGAAGCGCCGGACGTGTTCCATGTGTCGATCTCATGCGCGATGCGATTGCCGGCGGCGTCGGTGAAATAGACGTCGGCGCCGTTGGCAGCCGCATCGGAATAGGCGAAGCCAGGCACGCCGGCGGGCAGCTTCACGAGGGCGGGGAAGTCGGCGAGCGTGGTGGTGCCGATGTAGCCGCTGAAGGTAATGCGCGCCTTCTTCGGTCCGGCGACGGGAGTGCGCGTGACGACGGCCTTGAGCGCGCCGCCATCAACGGCGAGCGTGACGCCGTAGAGAGGCGCGTTGGGACCCGTGAAGCTCACCGCGAGATGGTCGAGAGCGGATGCGTCCATTCCGCCGTCGACGAGGGTGAACGTGCCTGCCTCAAGGAACGCGCTGGGCGTGATGCGGATCGTGGCCGTGCCTTCCGCGGGAAGCGCGGGGGCGACGTCGAAGAAGCTTGTGGCGCCGTCCCACTCGGGCAGCTTCAGCACGGCGCCATTCGCGAGGGCAACGGTGTTCGTGAAGTGCGCCGAGGCGCAGGACGAGAAGTCCGCAGTCGTTCCCTCGCCCACCGCGATCGGCGCGATGCCGGAGAACGCGTCGGTATGCGCATAGACGAATCTGCCGCCGCCCGTGATGGTCATGGGCACTTCGGCGTTCTG
>CAMIVJ010000507.1 GCA_946401765.1 uncultured bacterium
GACTGCGCTTGCATCTACACCAAGTGGCGTTCTGGTCCAATGTCTGAAGGCGACAAGAAGAAAATCCGCGATGCCGCCGGGCGGGCCCATGCCAGGGGATTGCCTTTCCGCCTGTGGGGATTTCCTGACAATACGGAGGCATGGCAACTCGCGCGGGAACTCGGATTGGACTACGTCAATACAGATCGCCCTGCCGCAGCCGTTGCATTCTTCGCAGCAGCGGCGTCTCCGTCTCCGCCAGTCAAAATGGGGACAGTCCCCCCGCCAGCCGGGACAGTCCCATCGCCAGCCCAGCCGCCGAAGAGCCAGGCGCGCGCCGAGATCGCGTGGGTGAAGCCGATATGCGTGGAGAAGGACCGCTACATCGGCTGGCCGAGCGTGTGCCGCCTTGCGAACGGAGACGTTATGGCGGTGTTCTCTGGCGACCGCGACGGGCATGTGTGCCCGTGGGGGAAGGTGCAGATGGTGAGGTCCTCAGACGAGGGTGAAACGTGGTCCGAGCCCGTAACGATCGCCAACGGCCCGATCGACGACCGCGACGCCGGCATCGTGCAGCTGCCCGACGGCGAGATATTCGTCACGTACTTCACTTCGGTGGCATACCGTGTGCCCGGCATTCTGGCGCGCCACCCGGAATACAAGCGCCACGACGAGAAGATTTCAGACGAGGTGCGTGCCGCCGCTCTCGGGAACTGGGCGGTGCGCTCCCGCGACAACGGCAGAACATGGTCCAGGCCCGAGAAGCTTTCCATGCGGGGACAGACCCCGCACGGCCCGATTCTTCTCAAGGACGGCTCGCTTCTGCAGTTCGGGCGCTTCTTTGCGGATTCCGTCCACGGCACGGCCAGAGAGCGCGGCCGCACCCGCATCTCGGCCGAACGTTCATGCGACGGCGGCCGCACGTGGGAGATGCTTTGTTCCGACGTGCCCGACACCAACGGCGAGAACTCGAAGGGCCAGCTGTTCCACGAGCCGCACGTGGTGGAGCTTGCCGACGGCACGCTCGTGGGCATGGTGCGATATCACGGAGCCGACAACTGCATGCGCGCGACGTTCTCGAAGGATGGCGGGCGCACTTGGGCGCCCATGGCGAAGTCTCCGCTCGTCGGCCTGCCGCCGCATCTCATCCGCCTTGCGGACGGCAAGATCGTATGCGTCTACGGGCGGCGGCTGAAGTCCCCAGGCTTCGGCGAGTTCGCCGCGATCTCCGACGACGGCGGCGCCACCTGGGATCATGCGAACGAGATCTCGCTTGCGCCAAGCCATTGTGGAGACCTTGGCTATCCGGCCTCGTGCCTGCTTGCGAATGGTGACATCCTCACGGTCTTCTATCAGCAGCCAGAGCCGGGGCGCAAGCCGTGCCTGATGGCCGCAAGGTGGAAGGCGAAATGACGCATTCGGCAATGAACAATGCATTCAGAAAGGGAGAGGCAAAGATGAAGAGATCAGTGAAACGGGGCATGATGCGCGGAATCGCGGCGGCGCTTGCGCTCTGCGGCGCGTCCGTGTTGGCAGATGGCAAGGGAGGGCAGATAGTCGCCGACTTTACGAAGCCGCACACATGGGGCAACTCGCACCATGTCGCGGACGTGGTTTCATCAGACAAGGGTCTTTCTTTCACGATCAACGGCGAAGACCCCTGGTTCTTCGGCCCGACAGTCGAAATTTCCGCCGTTCCCTCGGAGCCGCGGCGCATGGCGTTCACCATGACGTGCGCGCCGACGCCGCGCGCGAGCAGCTGGCAGCTCTTCTTCGCGCCGGCCGGCAGGCCCTTTTCGGAAAAGCTGTCGTGCCGCCTGCACCCTGTGGGCGAGCCGCCCTACACGCGTTTCGCGACTAAGGGCGCCGTTCCGTTCAACCTGAAAGGTCCGTGTCACTTCCGCCTCGACCCGCCCGGCGGCAGCAACGAGACCTTCACGGTGAAGGGCCTCGCTATGGAATGGCGCAAGCCGCTCTGGAGCTACGCGCCGCAGAAGGCGCCGCCGCTCGTGATCCCGGCGTCCAAGTTGCTCGTCCTCAAGGGCAGGGGATGGGAGCTGCGCCACGATCCAGGCCGCATCGGCGCGTTCCGTTTCACCGCGCGCGGGAAGACGGTGGAGAACCTGCCGGCGGAGCCGTTCGTCTATGTTGACAAGTCCGGCAAGGTGCGCACGCTCGACTGGTCGAAGGCGAAGATGGAGGGCATGGCGTGGCCGCTTGGTGAGATCTCGACGAGCGCGCAGATGACGGATGCCGACGGCCGCGAGTGGTACATCAAGCGGGACTTCATATCGGAGGGGGACGGGGATGCCATGCGTGTGCAAACGATAATCGCTGCGTCAAAGGACGGCGAACTGGCGAAGGCGCTACATATACCGGCCTTGACGCTTTTTGTCGATCGGGCGTCGAACGGACGCAAGCACCAGGCGATGCTCGCGGGCGTGGAGTATCTTGACGACGAGCCGTCGTCCAACACGAAGGAAATCCGCACGCACGAGCACAACCGTCTGATTCCCGCCGAGTACCGCCTGAGCGCACCGATGGCCGTGTTCACGAAGGA
>CAMIVJ010000508.1 GCA_946401765.1 uncultured bacterium
CGTTGCGCCACTCGCGCATCGAGATTCCGAATTTCCGCCTAAAAAGGTTCTTCAGATGGTTTGGATTCGCGAAGCCGCACGTGGACGTTATCGCGCGGATCGAGAGGCCTGTGCCAGCGAGGAGACGCTTGACTTCTCCGAGGCGGCCGCTGGCGATTGCATGAGCGAGCGTTTCGCCGCGCAGCTCCTTGAAGCGCAGATCCAGCAGAGAGCGCGAGACGCCTAGAGCGGAGGCCACGTCGCCGGCCTTGATGTTCCGCGAGGCATTGTCGGCTATGAATGAAAGCGCGCGCTCGACGAGAGTCGTGGCGGGGGCGAGCGGCCGAGTGGATTCCCTCTCTACGAGCCTCTTTGCCGTGTTGAGCACAAGGCGAGGCTTCATGCCGCATTTGCCGCGCATCATCTCGTCGATCGTCTTCGCCGCAAGCTGTCCCTCAAGGACATGGTCTGGCGTTATGCTGGTGAGAGGCGGCGTGGAGAAGTCGCAGAAAAGGCGATCGTCGCCCACGCCGATCACGGCGACCTGCCTGGGCACGTCGATTCCCGCCACGCGGCAGGCGTTCAGCACGTGCATGCCGCGTATGTCCCAGGCGGCCATCACGGCGACGGGCTTTGGAAGGGCGGCAAGCCATTCGCTTAGCGCCTTGATGTCATCGTCGGATCCAGGTTCCGTTTTCGTGCGGAACGTGTGCCGGGAGACGTCGAGAAAGTTTCCCAGGAATCCTCTTTCTCGCGCGGCGGACCAGTCGTCGCCGGCGCGTGAGGACACGAAGGCGGCCGCCGCGAATCTGCCGAGCGACATGAAGCACTCCGCACAGAATCGTCCAATCCCTTCGTTGTCGTTTCGCACGCAGGCCGACGGAACGCCGGTGCCTGGCGGCGGGAGGGATTCGGACGCCACCACTGCAAACGGCACTTTGTGTCTAGCGCAGGCGGAGATGACGCGGCCGGGGTTCTGGATTCCGATCACCACCCCATGGCTTTCCGCCACCGACTTCTCAAGTTCTTCGTTCGACTGCACAACGCGCATGAACCAGTGGGTGTTGCGCTTTGCATAGTCGAAGAATCCCATTAGAAAATCACGCCACGAGGCGTCCGACAGGTCAACCGCCAGAACGACTTTTCGAATGGGCTCTATTGATGGTACAGAAGACATGTCCATAAGTATATCAAAATCGTGATGTTTTGGTTATGAAAAAATGTTCCGCCTGATTATGGCTTTTGTTGTTTGTTTTTGCTAGAATAAAACTGCAACACGGGTGTGAACGCTGATGCGCAGTGGCGTCAATGATTGGTACATCCTAGCGACTCGTCTTACGTCTTTTGTCAATAGATTCAAAAAGGAAAGGTGTTCGAAAGTGAAGAAGCTGCTAATGATGATTGGCATGGCCACGGTGGCCTGCGGCGCGAACGCGGCCGCAATCACCGTTGACAACGTCCAGCAACGATGGCCGTGGGCCAGCAACAAGGTGGACATCACCTACACCATCTCCGGCGATGACCTTGACGGAAAGGTTGCGAAGGTGGTGCTAAAGGCGATAGTGAACGGCGTTATCTTGACCGCATACAACGGTCCTGTGACCGACGCGCAGCCAGGCACGTTCAACGTGACGTGGGAGAATCCGCCCGCCGGCGTGAAGCGCGACGACTGCAAGATGGAGGCATATCTCTACACGCTTCCCGTGCCGGAGGGCAACGACTACATGATCGTAAACCTCGTCACCGGCGAAGTAAAGTACGAAGGCGTCTTCGCGAACGACGACGTTCTCGACGGCGTCAGCGGGCAGGCGCTCTCCAACGCCCGCTACAACGTTGACAAGTACAAGACCACGCACATGGTTCTGCGCAAGGTGCCGAAGGGCACGTACAAGGCCAAGCGTGGAACCGGAACGTTCACGGAATGGACGACCGACAAGGACTACTACATCGGGATATTCTGCTGGACGACGGCGCAGTACGGGCATGTGATCAAGCGGACGAACGGCCAGGACGCTGTTCCGTGGGCGGACTTCAGCCTGAAATCCCGCAGATGGATTCCTCGCGATATTCGCGGAAACACGGTTCCGTCGGGAAAGATCGCGACGTATCCCAGCGCCGATGCCGCAATCGACGCGAAAAAATGGCGTCCGCTGGAGCTGATCAACGCGAAGACGCGAATGAACTTCGACGTGCCCACCGAGCTTATGCACGAGATCGCCTGCCGCGCAGGCACGGAGACCACGTATTTCTGGGGGAACGACGCGGCCCTCGCCCCGCAATATGCGGTGTTCGGGATTCACGGGCGCGGCATCGACTCGCAGTACGCCGATCCGCCCGGAACGAGGAAGCCCAACGGCTGGGGGCTTTACGACATGGTAGGCAACGAGTGGCAGTGGTGCAGAACGTACGTCGGCGAGGAGGAGCCGCCAGACGTGTTCACGCCTGGCAGGGGATCTTCCGACAGATGGTACGTGCGCGGGCAGAATCTGTACGTCTCCGACCCGGCGAAGCTGTCGTCCGACGTGCGCAGCCACGCGCTTTCCGGCGGCGGCGTGGGGTA
>CAMIVJ010000509.1 GCA_946401765.1 uncultured bacterium
ACGCATAGTGTACGCCGAGGTGCGTATGCACAACCTCGTACACAGCCCCTATCGCTCCTTTGCCAAGAAGGCGAACGATGCGATAGACGCCTATCATGTCATCTGCTTTTAAATCTGCCATGTCTACACCGATGCGCCTAAGGTCTTCTTAATGCCGTCCTCCAACGGAATCACATTATCATACTATCCACTTTACTGCACAAGCTAACCCCTCTCACAATAACTTTATTTACTTATTAGCAAATGCAACGCATGTGTTACACTACATTAGATTTTTATTTTTGGGGAAGCTCTAAGGTAGATCTCATGCGGTTCCATTTAGGCAAGTATGTGCCGCGGAACCAGATGCCGCGCCCAAGAAGGTCTGGGCCGAAATAGAAGCCTGGCTGCGGGGGCTGGTTGTATCCCACGTTCTGCGTCGCCACCGATTCGCGGTACGGCGGATCTTCAAGAAGCGTCCAGAAACGGTACGGCGTTTCGCACGGCGAAAGATACAGCCTTAGCTCGGCGTCGTCTCTGGTAGGCAGCAACACCTCTTCGCGCCAGTCGCCGAACATGTCGCCCTGCAGGCAGGGAACGGACTTAGTCCCGTTTATCAGATGCACGCCTTCGAAGCGCGCGAGCGGCCACTGCTCATGCGTCTTGGTGCACATGGCGAACATCCCGCGGTCGCTCACGCAGGCTACGGTCATGTCGCCGGCGAAGTAGGCCCAGAACGCCAGGCCCGCCTTGGGCCAGCCGATGAAGTTCTGCTCGCCGTCGTACATGCCGATCCCGCTGGCGGACCACATCTCCGTTCCGGGTGTGCATCCATCCACATCTCCCGCCACGGCGCGCGGAACATCCTTACTGCGCTTAATCTGCTTGATCGTCTTTCCCGTGCGCGCGTCGCGCAGCACGGCGCCGTCGCGCCTGTTCTCCTGGCAGGTCCACACCTGAAGTCCTCTGTCGTACGGAGTGGTCTGAAGCAAGTTGATGGCGTCGCCATGGCCCATTCCAGTCGAATAAAGCCCCGTTCCGTCGTCGTCCACCACCATCTGGCCGTAGATGATCTCGTCCTTGCCGTCGAAATCGACGTCGGCAGTCCTGAGGTTGTGGAAGCCCTGCCCGCAGAACGAGCCCCATTTCTTCATGTCGGAGAGCGTGTCGAACAGCCACCTTTTGCGGAGCTTTCTGCCGTCGAAGTCGAGCGCCATGAGTCCTGTGCGCGAATAGTAGCCGCGGCACATGACGGCGCTTGGACGCTTTCCGTCTAGAAATGCGAGCGCCGCGAGAAAGCGGAACGGACGGTTTCCGTCAAGGTTCCCGTGGTCTCCCCAATACCATTCCCGGCAAACTCTCCAGCTTTTGCCGAGGTCGGGCTCCATGGGCACGGAGTCGATCGCGCGCCCTGTTCTGCCGTCGAACACCGTGTACCAGAGCGGCGCGAAAATCACCGCCCCGTGCTTCTCCGCCCAGAGCTTCTCTGGGTCGCCCAGCGTCTTCCCTGTGCCGTCAACGGTGCCGTCAGAAGTGCGAACGATCAGCTCCGCACGGCCGTCGCCGTCGAAGTCGTACACCAGGAACGGATTGTAGTGCTCGCCGGACCTGCAGTTCGGACCAAGATTGATGCGCCACAACGACTTGCCCGTTGCCACCTTCACGCCCTCGAACCAAGTGGGACCTGTGTGGCCGGCGTGGGAATTGTCGCGGGCGTTGGTGGGCGACCACTTCACCACGAGATCCATCACTCCGTCGCCGTCAAGATCGCCCATCGAGCAGTCATTCGGCGTCATGCGGTATTTCTCGCCGTGGGTCTCGCCGCCTGGCGGAGCTGACAGAGGAATGCGGATGTAGCCCACAGGCGCGTCGGCGGGAATGGTCCAGCGATCGCCGCCTCGCACCGGTCGCGATGTTGGCATCAGGGCCTTGACGGAGTAAGTGGCCCGGCCGCGGTAAGGCAGGCGCAGCTGCGTGACTGTCGAGACAGGGCGGTCGTTGACCTTCACGCCGTCGCAGTACACGTCGAACGACTGCCTCACAGGATCGCATGAAAGATAGCGCCATCCAACGCACACGGTGTTGGTTGAATCGCGCCAGGCCACCACGCCGCGGCCAAGGCGCTCCGGCACAAGTTTCGAACGGTCGTAGGCCGTGGCGGGAGCAGGGAACACCTCGCTGCCGGCATTGCGCCCACGACGCGTCCAGTCGGGCGATCCGGGATGTCCAGGGTCAATAAACGGCTTTGAAACGCCCGCGGGCGCAGCGCCTGCAAACGCCATGCCGCAGAGCGCCGCGAAAACAAGAGCCGGAACAACCACTCTGCCTGCTCGCTTCATCCGATTTCTCATTCGTACGGAGGCGGAACGATCTTGCCGTCACGCTGGGCGTCAATGTCATGGTCGTGGCCGGCGAACTGCGCGTTCGAGCCCATGAACACAAGGAGCCGTTCCCACTCGTCTGGCGTGAGCTTCACGTCGTGATGGCCCTTCTTGAGCATGGCATAGAGCTTTGATGCGTGGGCGCCCGTGGTGCGGGGCGCTGT
>CAMIVJ010000510.1 GCA_946401765.1 uncultured bacterium
GGAGCGCACCGGCTACAAGGCCACCGCCATCCGCGCCGTGTTCATGGCGCTCGCGCAATACATCCGCGAGAACCAGCGCAGGGGCAACATCACGTACCTCGACGGCGTCGCGTCCATACGCAACTACGTCAGGGGCGCGTTCCAGGGCCTCTCGGGCCCGTGGGTCAAGGGCGTGAACCACCTCTCGGTGCAGGCCGTGGAGATGGATCCGTTCAAGAGCCTCCTCGCGGAGATCCTGCCGGTCAACAACACGGAGGGCGCGAAGCCCGCAATCCAGGTGCTCGCGATTCTCGGAGTTCCCCCTGTACACAAACGGAATGCGTCCAAGCGGCTCCACCACGCCGTAAACGTACCAGTCGAGCGGGTCACGGCACGGCACGGTGGAATCGACGAACTTGAATTCAAGGCGGAATCCACCGTCAGGGATGTTCAACGCCTTGCGAGACACCTTCAGCGTCATTTCGTCGCCGTGGATTTCCGTCTCGCCAAGGGAGTTCACTGCCTTGCCGGCCACGAGAATCCGCATGAAATCGCCCTCGCCTTCCTTGCCGACGATCGGCTTTTGCGTCTCTATCCTGAAAAACACGTTCTCCTCGTCGTGCGAGACTTCAATCCACTTCGGCGCGTTGCGCTGCGTGCAGTTTACGTAATGGTTCGTTCCGTAGCCCCTTGCGTCCCGCGGCATGGCGGAATCCGAAAAACAGCAGTAGCGCCGCGGCGTCATAGGCGGCACTGCGGCGGGGGCGTCGTCGATGCCCTTGAACCGTCGCACGTTGTCGCGCAGCAGGATGAAGTAGCTGTCGCCGTAGCCGCCGCGCATCATCTCGATGTCGCGCGAGTATTCGGCGTTCGCGCAGTCCACGAACAGGATGGGGCGTTCTGGGTTGTCAGGTCTAATGTCATATCTGTGCCATCGCCCCGCAATCCACTCGTTCCAGCCAGTGACCAGCACGATGTCCGGCTTCGCCTCGTGGGCGCGGTTCCATTGCTCCTGGAAGTTGAAACCGACCTTCCACGCGCCGGGCGCGGGGTCGTTGGCGCCGTTGTGGAACGCCCGCCCCCGATTCCCCTTCTCGCCGTACATGACGCTGTCGCCGAAACTTTGCTGCGGATGCTGCGCCACGGAGACGTTCATAACGCTCTTCGCAACCTTCTCGCCGGGGAACAGGCGCTGCGGGCGCGCGAAGTCCATCCAGGGCCATCCGCCTTTCTTCGGCGCCTCGTTAGGCCACTGCGACTTGACTATGGTGAAGAACGCCCGCGCCTCGGCGTCGCACTCCTCCTCCTTCGCCACAATCACCGGCTTGCCGTCCAGCTTGTACCACACCTCCTTTGCGAACCCCGGCCTGTAAACGGCGTCGTATATCTTACGCACCGTCTTGCCGGACGCCGTGTTCGTGTAGAACATCACCTTCGGCACGACCCATCCGGCGTCATGGTATTCCCTGAGGACGCGCATGACGAGCTTTGCGTTCTTCTCGTAGATGCCGCCGTTGGTGGCATCTAAGAAGAGAAAGTCGACTCCCGTCTGCATGATGAGCTTCATGTGGCGCCTGACCACCCACTCGTCGTCCGCGTAATAATACCCGTAGAGCGACTCGCCCCAATGGTGATACGCTCCCCACGGCCCCCACATGGGCCCATTCGGCTTTTTCCCCGCCTCCGGGTCTGCCGCAAGGATTTTCGATATGTCCCAGGGGCCGTCTTTTCCGTGTTCCCCGTGCCACAGAAAGTAGAACAGGCCAACCTGCCCTTCCACGCCCGCGCGCATCGGCGAGCAGACTGCGGCTGCGGCCAGCACCGCCACTGCGAATTTCACGATGTTCATTCCGTACTGATCTCCCTGAGGCAATTCACTCGCGTTCGCTATTTGGCGAACCCCTGGACAGGACGAACAAACTGCCCGTAGTAGCGGTCGTTGCCGTACGTGCAGAGATTGCCCGAATAGAAACTCAATTCGTAAGCGTAGTAGTTGTCCTGACCCGACACGGACGACCAGTAGTCGCCGTACAAACCGGAACCGCAGAGCGAAGTCCCGTAGCCGTAGCCGGTGAGCGGGAGGAAAATGCTGTTGGAGGCGTACGCGCCCCTACCGCGCACGACATAGCCTTTCACGCCGTTCTGCGTCGTATAAGTCCAATCGCAGCCGCGGAGGGCGTCAAGTTCCGCCACCGTAGGCATGCGCCATCCGTCTCCCCAATGAACGTGCGCAGCGTCATGCGAAGGCGCAAGGACGCCGCCGCTCGTCACCCAGCCCGCGCTTTGCAATTCAGACACGCTCTTTCCGTATGTGTAGATTGCGGGATTGTCATAGCAAAAGTTGAAGCCAAACGTTCCATTCGACGGACGGCAGCCGACGGTGTCTCCCCACCAGAAACAGAGGCCGAAGTCCTCCGGACGCGCCGCGCCGACGTTCCTGTCCGCCCAGTACGGGCCGTTCTCCCAGAGCTGGACTTTGCCATACTTCCCCTTCGCCGTGTCTTCGGCAAGCGCGGGGGATACGACAATGCCCATCGCC
>CAMIVJ010000511.1 GCA_946401765.1 uncultured bacterium
CGATGAACACAACAAGAAGAGACTTCCTTGCAGCGGCAGGCGCGGCTTGCGTCATACCGTACGTTGGCCTTGCCGCCGAGCCCGAAAAAAAGGTGGTGGCGGTGCAGCTTTATTCGATCGACCCATACATCCGCAAGAACGGACTTGAGAAGTCGTTGGCGGAGGTGGCAAAGATCGGCTACAAGGCCGTGGAATTTGTGAACTACTTCGGCAAGAGCGCCGCAGAGCTGAAGAAGCTGCTGGATGCGAACGGCCTTGTGGCGTGCGGCACGCACGTCCACAAGAACGATCTCGGCCCCCAGCGCATCAAGGCGATCTGCGAGTTCAACCTCGCCTACGGAAACAACCTCCTCATTTGCGCGGGGGCGGGCAACTTCCCCAGAAAGGGCGAGAACGTGGACGAGTTCATGAAGCGCCATGTGGACCACTACAACGCCGCCGCGGAGAACGCCGCGAAGTACGGCTGCAAGGTGGGCCTCCACAACCACACGCCCGAGTTCGACATCAAGATGTCAGACGGTACGACGTACTGGGACTACTTCTTCACTCACACCCGCAAGGAGGTGTGCATGGAGCAGGACGTGGGCTGGACCACGTGCACAGGGCGCGACCCGTGCGAGGAGTGGCGCAAGTATCCGCACCGCTCGATCACCATGCACGCGAAGGAGGACAACGGGCGTCGCCTGCATCTTGACACGTTCAGCAGCATTCTCGGGCAGCCAGCCGTAAACGCCAAGGGCGTGGACTGGAAGAAGGTCTCAGCTGCGGCGGACGCAGACGGCGTGAAGTGGTGGATAGCGGAGTGCGAGTGCGGACGCGACTCGCTGCACGCGATTACGGAGTCTTATAAGTTCCTCCAGCGTCTTGGACGCTGCTAAACGCGGCGAGGCAGGTGCACATGGCAAAGAAAGTTCTTTTCTGGGGACGTTTCGATCCCGGCTATTCGCGCAACCGCGTGTATGCGGCGCTCTTTCGCGAGCTGGGATGGGAGGTGGAGTACTTCTTCGTGAAGTGGTTCCCGAAGTTCGGCGACGTGGAGGCCGCAGTGCGGGGGCTGGGAAGGCGTCCCCTGCCCGATCTCGTGTGGGTGCCAGTGTGCCGCCAGCGCGACATCCTCGCGGCGTGCCGCTGGGCGCACAAGCGCGGAATAAAGGTTCTTTTCGATCCGATGATCTCCGCGTGGGACAAGAAAGTGCTCGAGCAGCGCAAGTGGAAGGCCGACGAGCCGCGCGCGAAGCGCCTTCTCGCCCGCGAGACGAAGATGATGCACGCGCCCGACATGGTGACGTGGGATACGTCGTGCCACCTCGACTTCTGCGAGCGCACGTTCAACGTCCCGCGCGAGAAGATGCGCGTATTGCTTACGGGCACCGACGAGACGGTATTCAAGCCCCAGCCCGCCGACTCCGAACTTCAGGCTTCAAGCTCTAAATCGTTCAAGGTGCTCTACCACGGCGCGTACCTTCCTCTCCACGGTACGGAGTACATCGTGGAGGCGGCGCGCATGACGCAGGACGAGGGCATACAGTGGGACTTCCTTGGCTGGGGCGCGTACAAGGCAGAGACGGAGGCCAAGGCTGCGGGCATCTCGAACATCCGCTTCCTCGACAAGGTGCCGTACGTCGAGGTGCCGAAGGTCATCTGCGCCCACGACGTGGTGCTTGGCGTGTTCGGCACCACTGAGAAGGCGAGCCGCGTGATCGGCAACAAGGTGTACGAGTGCATGGCGTGCGCGCGGCCGACTATCAACGAGTTCTGCACAGGCTATCCGCCTGAGGCTAAGAGCTGCCCCGCGATCAAGTTCGTGCCGCCAGGCGACGCGAAGGCGATTGCCGACGCAGTGCGCGCATACCGCGACGACTGGACCCGGCGCGAAATGTACTTCGCCGAGGCGCGCGCCTTCTTCGAGAAGCATCTCTCGATGCGTGTCATCAAGGAGCAGCTGCGCGCGATCGTCAAAGACGTGGTCGGTTTATGAGTTTCGAGGTTTCGAAGTTTCGGAGTTTAGAAGTTTAGAAGTTTAGAAGTTTATGGTTTATTATCTTGAAAGGAGCATGAAGATGAAGATGTTTGCCATGGCGATGGCTGTAGGATGTTTGGCGGTGAGCGCGATTTGCGGCGAGCCGTACGGGCTCATGGTGGAGAGGCAGGAGAATCCATGCGGGGTGGACGCTGCGGCGCCGCGCTTCGGCTGGAAAATGTCTGTGGAGAAGGACGCGAAGAACGTTGCGCAGAGCGCGTACCGCGTCTTGGTGGCGAGCTCGCAGGAGAAGCTTGCGCGTGACGATGGCGACTTGTGGGACTCGGGAAAGATTCAGAGCGCGCTGGCGATTGACGTGGTGTATGGAGGGAAACCGCTTGCCTCGTCGCGTCGCTACTGGTGGAAGGTGCGCATGTGGGACGGCGATGGCGCAGAGAGCGCATGGAGCGCGCCCGCCACGTGGGTGACGGGCATTATGCCGCCCGATGGCTGGAAGGCGAAGTGGATAGGTCCCGCGCCTGA
>CAMIVJ010000512.1 GCA_946401765.1 uncultured bacterium
CTCGCCGCAGACTGTGACTGGCGCGGGCTCGGCAAGATCACGATCCCCTCCGGCTCCGTCATCGACCTCAACGGCCACACACTCAAGGTGAAGGAGCTTTCCGCCGGCGACTATGTGGGCGCAACGATCATGTCGTCTTTCTTCGACGACACGGTGACGCCGCCTGCGATTCTCAGCAACGCGGTGTTCTGGCTCGACGCTTCCGACGCCGCCTCGCTCGATCTTGACCCCGAAGGCAGGGTGAAGAGGTGGATATCGAAGGACGCGAACCATGTGGTGGCCACTGCCTCCGACAATGGTCCTGTGTACGACGCTGCCAGGTATGGCCGCCCAACGGTCGACTTCGGCAAGGCGTCTAGCCAGCGCGACATGACTTATCCGCGCTTCACCAACCTGCGCACCGTCTTCTGGGTGATGAAGATCGAGAAGACGCAGAGGGCGTTCCTGCTTGGCGACAAGAACGGCGGCAGCGGCGTATTCAACTTCCACCGCGGCAACAACGGCGAGTACGGCTATGAACACGGCAACATGAAGATCGGAACGATCTGGGAGGGAACGAAAGACGTCGGCAACGTCAAGACCGCGATTCCCGATCCCGACAAGTTCCTCGTCATATCCGCCACGATGACCGCCAACAGCTGCTCCGACTCTCTCACCTACGACCGTAGCGCGAGCATCGACAGCGGCATGCGCAACGCCGGCCGCCAGCTCTCGGAGCTGATCTGCTTCAACAGCGTTCTCACTGACGCGCAGCGCACCGAGGTGGTGGAGTACCTGCAGGCGAAGTGGATGTCCGACAAGAAGCAGGGCACGTTGATCATAGACGTGCCGGAGGGCGTGGAGTCGGTGAACGACGGCGTGGCGATATGCGGCAACGTCAAGTTGGTGAAGGATGGCGCGGGCATATACATGGCCCCGGCCGGCAACACCTACGCCGCGGGCACGGAAGTGCACGGGGGAACGTTTGCGCTTGGAACGCCCACGCTTGCCACTTCGCCCATGTTCGCGGGCACGCTCGGCGAGTTCGGCACTGACGTGCGCGTGGAGGCTGGGGCGATCCTGGACGAGCGCGGCACGGTGAACAACTACAAGAACCGCGTGGTGCTGAACGGCGGCACGCTCATGAACTCCATGCTCCATTCAAGCGCGTCTACGTCGCACTTCGGCGACGTGACGCTTGAGGCCGATTCGTACATGGACTTCAAGACGGGCGGCCTTGTCCGCCGCGACAACGTGCCCATCACGCTCGACCTCCAGGGCCACACGCTCAACTGGCTTGGGCGCGGCAACGGCGCGAGCGACTGGTGCTGGATGCTCAACACGGACATCACCGCCGGCACCGTCGTGATCGACGGCTACTACACGGTGTACTATCTCACCGACAACAGCAAGGGCATCCGCGCTCCCGAGACGACGTTCATCGTGAACAGCGACGGCATTCTTGCGATCGACCGCGAGCCGATGGTCGTCAAGGACTACATCTGCGCGAACACAACGGACGGCGCGGCGTACAGCGCGAACTCGCTCACCGTGAACGGCACGTTCAGGCCCGAGAGCGACCGCCACTGGGGCTGCACGCTCGCAAGCGGCGCCACGCTCGACCTCAGCGCCTGGACAGGCACGTGGAACACCACGAGCGCCGGCGGGCGCACGGCCACGTTCCCGACCGCCGAGGGCTCGGTGATCGCAGTGAAGCTCGGCGGCCGCAGCGACCTGCCGAAGCTCGCGCGCAGCAACGATCCCTATGTGGTGAAATGGTCCGCCGCGCCGGAGAACACCTCCTTCACGCTCGATTCTGCGTCCAGAAAGCGCGGATACCGCATCCACAAGGAAGAGGGTGGTCTGCGTCTCTCTAGCATCGGCGGCTCTGCGATCTTCTTCCGCTAGAGATATAGCGCAAGATCGTGTATCAAGCCAGGGGGCAGAGGAGTCAATCTCCTTTGCCCTCTGTTTTTTTCTTCTTTTGTCTGGCAGGATTCCTGTGACAAGCTAGAATTGTCTCATTTTCATTATGACAACATCACAACTTTCTCACTTGACCGGTGATAATTAAGTGATATAAAAGTGACCAAAAAAATTTGGAAGAGGTGTATCGTGACGTGGCGCTGATGGCGGATATTCGGTGCGATGCAGGCTATTCCGAAGGTGGTTGACAGACGATTTTCATAGTAAACAAAGAGAGGATAAGGATACGATGAAAAGCAGTACAATGGCGGCCTGGCTTGTCGCCGGAGTGGTGGCGCTTGGAGCGTTCGCGGTCCACGCGGACGATCCCGCGTCCGAAACTAAAACCAAGGTGGCGGCGCTCAAGCACCGCTGGTCGTTCAACGAGGACTTCCGCGACGAGGTGACGGGACGAGCGGCCGTCAAGATCGGCGCGAACGTCGCGGTTGCCGACGGCGTTGCGAAGATGACCGGTGCAGGCAACAGCACAGGTTCGCTCAACCTCGGCATGGACGTCATGCCGCCTGGAGCCGCCACCGTTGAAATCTGGGCCAAG